>CAJBJW010000027.1 GCA_903953455.1 uncultured Pseudomonadota bacterium
ATCAATGCGATTTCAGTTAAGTTGACGCTTCTCGCTTTAATCACTCCAACAAGCATTCCGGCAAAGCAATCCATTCTTGCTTTATTTCATTGGAATTTTTCATTTAATATCGCTAAAAGCCCGTTGATTTAGTTCATCTTTAATCTCTTTGTAAAATCTATATTATGAACTATTTCAACATGTTCTGTTTTTTGTCATGTACAAAGAAATTTTGCACACTTTATTGAGGTTTATACCTAGTTTTATTTGGTGGCATGATTTTTAAATAAGGTTATGCTATTTGCTGGTTTTAACTAAAATAGAGGGAATGTATTATGGAACTAGGCTCTGAGGGTTTGTTTGGTATAGTTGTTTTGTTGATTTTATTCGTTTTATTTTATTTTTTTAAGTTCAAATAACGTTAAGAGTTGTTGTCTTTTCTCAACGTAGCATTATGGAATAATTGAGCATTAATGTAATTGTGAAATCCAATTGATAAGTCATTTGACGTATTGAACTGTTTGATGATGTAACAGATACTAAAGATAAATTATTTTTGTAATTTAATGAAATTTATCTCATAGCTGTAATTGTTCGCTATACGCAAAGGAAATATATTATGGAACTTAGCTCTGTCGGCCTATTCGGGTTAATTATTTTGATATTATTATACCTGCCATTTATGCTAATTATTTTAAAATAGGAAATTATCCGCTTTAGTTGTTTAATTTTTGTCATACCAACTAATACAGTTTAGGGCATATTAAAAGTCACTACTATGACTCTATTCAATTAGAGTTTTTCATTGTCTATTTTTGCTTCTAATTGCTCATTTAGCTGTTTCAAAATACTAATTTCATTTTCTTGCTGAGTCGTAATCAGTTTTTGCTTGGCAAGACTGCATTCAATTTGATCGTTTCGTGTACATTGGTCATTATCAGAAAATAATGAGCAAAAATTTTGATTGTTTTGAGTACCCGCATTATTGTCACCAATACTGTTAAATACGTTTTGATCACCTCCAAATAATCCCAGCAGATTTTCATCTAATAACGCCGCAATTTTTTTCAGTTTAATCATGTTGATGTTTGTATTCCCACGCTCAATATTGCCATAACCATTTGCAGACATATTCAGTCGTTTTGCCATTTCTTGTTGCGTCCAACCTTTCTGCTGACGCATAAAACGTATCTTTTCATTGATGAGCATGGCACACCTACTGCAATTTTACTATTAACGCACTTAAAACGTTGAGCATCTGTACTTTTGTACACATCTTGAGTTAACCATAACATAATAAAAGTAAGTATGTATGGTTTAATGGTTGATAAAACTCTATATAAATTAGAAATTTATTTTGATGGACATTTGCTATTTAATTCGGATTAAATAATACACAATATTTTGAGGTTTATACCTAGTTTGGTTTGGTGGTTTTGATTTTTTATAAGCGTATCCTTATCGCTAACTTCATTAATTAAATAAAGGTTTGGCTATGTGCACTAAAGAAGAAATGTATGAGTTAACACAAAGCTTTGTAAAATTACCCAATATGTATCAGCAAAATATATTAGGGGTAGTCCGACACAAAATACAACTCTACAAAATTGAACAAATCAAAAATGGATTTGATATTGATTTTAAAGTACCTGAAAGCAAATTCAACCCGCATATTTAATAGGTGTAATACGATGACAATTAAAGCGATCAAATCCAAAAATAACGATGAGTCTATAAAACTTAAAGTCCGTATTAGGTTAAAACGTCAATCTAAAGCCCCTGAAATGCATAAAAGTGCATTAATAAAAATGCAACAGGAGCTAGAATGAATGAAAGATCTGAGCTCAGAGCGTATAAAAAAATTACGGCAACCATCTATCTTCTACAAGCTTGCAGTTTTTTATTAGCAGGACTTCCTTTGCTAGTTGGCGTCTTAATTAATTTTCTACATAAAAATGACGTATTAAATACATGGCTAGAATCGCATTTTGATTGGCAAATTAAAACAGCTTGGATTACGTTAGCTGGATTTGCAATTAGTGGTATTACATTTGAATTTGGTGTGGGTTTATATGTACTAATCTCAACGATCATCTATCTGGTATTTCGTATTGTAGTTGGCTGGAATACACTCAATGATAATAAAGCCATTGGTGAAGAAAACTGATTCACAATAATTGTTTAAACTATTCAAGGCGACCCTCTGTCACTTAACATCTAAAGGTTTGTTACCCGAACCTAATTTGTTGAGTGATTTTTTTTATCAGTTTGATTTGGTCAATCAAAATTAAAATCTAGCAAATATAGATGAAATGCAATGCGCTTTCATTCGGCTTAAGCTTTACTGCGGTGAGAATGTCGATAGGTTTTTATCAACTTGATTATGTTCAATTTTTTCCATTAATAGTTCGTTAAGTTGTTTCAATAATGTAATTTCGTTGCTTTGCTGGAAATTAATTAGCATTTGCTTCGCAAGATTACATTCAAGTTGATTATTTTTTGTACAAGGGCAGGGACATAAAAAGAGTGAGCAGAAGTTTTGATTATTTTGAGTACCGGTATTATTACTACCCATTGTATTAATAATATTCTTATTGTGTCCTTTAAATAATGGTAGTAAATTTTCATCAAATATGGCGGCTAGTTGTGTAAGTTTAGACAAACTGACATTGGTGTGACCACGTTCAATATTGCCATAACCGTTTGTGGACATTTTAAGTTTACGTGCCATTTCATTTTGCGATAACCCTTTCTGCTGTCTCAATAATCGTATTTTTTCATTAATTAACATGGTTTAATCCTTAACTGCATCATATGAAATTAATATTTGACTTTGATGCTAACATAATTAAGTCGATAAAAAACAGATATTTAAAATTATTTACTAATTTTTCTGATGTAAACATTAAATGCACATTAAATTCACATTTTAGTGAGTTTTATACCCATTTTTGTATGTATAAATGCTAAATAATAGACAAATGATAGGTTAGAATTATTTTTTGAATGCGCAAGCGTTGAGAAATGAACTTGGTACTTTGGCTTAACTGCCTGCTAATTGACAAATAAGGCTAGTCAAATTACATGGTTACAATCAAAAAAATGAATGCAATATAAAAGAATGGAAATAGTTTTCAATATTTTTATAATAAAATCAATTACTTAAAATGAGTAAATGTTCATATTTAGATTGCCATGTTTTATACTTACTCATAAAGTTAAGTTTGAAATACTGGAGTTTGGGAGCAAAAAAAAAACGCTATATTATCTGAAAAGTCGGCATTTATGCGGTAAACTCATAATAAAATTTGGGCTCTATATGGATTTCAAGGTCTTTTTGTTAAACTGGGTGAATGAAAAATACACTTGTAACAATCAAAGCTCAACAATGCACAAATTGATTCACAGCGTTATCAAACCTTATTTGCGCAAGATGCGATAACCACCCAGCATACCGCTAAACACGCCGTGCAAGTTATTGTTAAAATGGATAAAGCGTAAGTGAATAATGCAAAATTACACTCAAGTTATACCAAATTAACAGCATCTATTTCATGGCGTATGGGTCTTCGCCAAATTGACCAATGGGCGTATGTTTATGTCGTTACACCTGAAAAAACTGCTCAATTACATCGCGTGAAACTCGGTGATATTGAAGGCGATAAAGCGGTCATTTTGGAAAATTTAGCGTTAAATGACGTGGTAGCGTTAGAAGGTTTTGATAAACTTCATGAAGGCAGTCACGTAGATATTGTACAAAAAGACGGGCAATCGGTAGCGCCAACGCCTGATAATCAACTCACGTCAAACAATAAAGCGCATAAAAAACACTAAATGACCTCCTCACATTCCTCTTCAGCGGCATTCAATCCGTCAAAGCTCTTTATTTTGCGCCCTGTTGCAACCTCGCTGTTAATGGTTGCGATGCTGCTTATTGGCGTACTGGCTTATCGCATACTTCCCGTTTCAGCCTTGCCCCAAGTGGATTACCCGACCATTCAAGTGATTACGCTCTATCCCGGAGCGAGTCCTGATGTGATGACGTCTGTTATTACAGCACCACTTGAGCGGCAATTTGGGCAAATGCCGGGTTTAACGCAAATGTCCTCAAGTAGTTCAGGTGGTGCGTCGATGATTACCTTGCAATTCAATTTGAATTTGAATTTGGATATTGCAGAGCAGAACGTGCAAGGGGCAATTAATGCTGCGACGAATTTTTTGCCTAAAGATTTGCCCCAAGCGCCTGTTTACAGCAAGGTCAATCCCGCCGATACGCCCATTATGACGCTGGCGATTAGCTCAGAGTCGTTGCCGTTATTTAAAGTGGAGGATCTGGTTGATACACGCCTGGCTCAAAAAATCGCACAGCTCTCAGGCGTTGGGATGGTGAGTATCAGTGGGGGTCAACGTCCAGCGGTTCGCATTCAAGCCAATCATCAAGCGCTGTCTGCGTATGGATTGAGTTTAGAAGATGTGCGTAGCACGATTTCAGCGGCAAATGTGAATCAGCCAAAAGGCATGTTCAATGGTGCGTTGCGCTCGGCTATTATTGATAGTAACGATCAACTTCGCTCAGCGGAGGATTATCGAAAATTAGTGGTGACCTATCGCAATGGCGCCCCCGTGCAACTTTCTGACGTGGCAACGATTATCGATGACGTGGAAAATAAACGCCTTGCGGCATGGGCAAATGAAAAATCAGCGATTATTTTAAATATCCAGCGTCAACCCGG
>CAJBJW010000028.1 GCA_903953455.1 uncultured Pseudomonadota bacterium
CTTCGTCTTCAGTCACTGAAATAGTGAGCATATTTTGTTTTTTCGCGTTCAAGCCCGCTGCATTTAACTGCTTGAACCAAGCAACGTTACTGCCACCCACCACCGCTGCGTAAATTACATCCGGTTTTTTGAGTTTGATTTTATTGATGACCGAACCAAACTGCGTATCACCCAAAGCCACATATTCTTCACCAACAACGGTGCCGCCTAAATGCTGCTCAATATGTTTACGTGCAATTTTCATCGACGTGCGCGGCCAAATATAATCAGAACCAATTAAATAAAAGGTTTTTGCTTTTTTCTCTTTAGCAATCCAATCTAAACCCGCCAAAATTTGTTGCGTGGCTTCTTGACCGGTATAAAAAACGTTTTTCGACTGTTCAAGTCCTTCATAGAAGGTAGGATAGAAAAGTAAGCCGTTATCTTTTTCAAAAACAGGCAGAGCGGCCTTACGAGATGCTGAAGTCCAGCAACCAAACACGGTGGCTACTTTGTCATTTTCAAGCAATTTTTTCGACTTCTCCGCAAAGGTTGGCCAATCACTTGCGCCATCTTCTTGAATCACTTCAATTTTACGACCGAGTACACCGCCCGCTTCATTGATTTGCGCAATAGCGAGTTTTTCAGCTTGAATTGAACCCGTTTCACTAATTGCCATAGTACCGGTTGCCGAGTGAAGAATACCCACTTTGACAACATCATCCGTAACAGAAAGTCCTGTTGTATTCACTTTTGCCGTTGGAAAATCGCCCGCGACGGACGTATCCACATAAATTGAGAGACCCAAAGCCAGTGATAATGCACTTAGCACCATCGACTTTTTCACGAATTGATTTTTATCAACATTACTCATCTTTTTCCCCTAAATTAAACAAAAGAACATGGCACTTTGATGCGTAGAAAAACCACACACTTAAAACGAATTGCAAACTAATGACTCAGCATCCAAGGTCGTGCTGTTTTCTTCGTTTGCATTTGATAACCAGCAGATTGATTGCTCGTTGATTTGGCACTATTGCCAGTTTTGCAAGTATGTCCTCCTGTACTACATCCACAACTTGAGCGACGCATTGATGCAGGCTCATGCGCTGATTTTTCGTTGCGCTCATACGCGATGCGCTGAGATTGCCCCACTAAGGCAAAATGCGGGGCGGATATAATGCGCGGACTTTCACCGCCGCAATGATCACAAACAGCAGGCAGTTTAGCGTCGGCCATTTTTCGCAACGCTGAAAACGTGCCACAAACTTCGCAGTGATATTCATATAAAGGCATCGACCTAAACTCCCGTGATGTTCATCAAAATTAACTGGTTTTAGCCATGTCAGTGCCGCTGGCGACGACAATTTTTGGCCCGTCCGCATTGGGTTTAAGGTCAAAATCAAAAATTTCAGTCGGCAGCCACAGTGTCGCGCACGCATTTGGAATATCAACCACGCCGCTAATATGACCTTCAACAGGCGCCGTGCCCAAAATGGAGAGCGCTTGTTCACCGCTGTAACCGAATTTTTTAAGGTATTCGATTGCATTTAAGCAGGCTTGGCGATAAGCCACGTGCACATCTAAATAATGTTGCGTGCCTTTTTCATCAACGGAAATACCTTCAAAAATCAAATAATCACGATAATTCGGTGTTAATGGACTAGGCTGGAAAATCGGATTTTTAATGCCGTACTTTTTCACGCCATCTTTAATCAAACTGACTTTAATATCTAAATAACCCGCCATTTCAATCGCGCCACAGAAGGTAATTTCGCCATCACCTTGAGAGAAATGCAGGTCACCCATTGAAAGCCCACCGTCTTTTACATAGACAGGGAAGAAAACTTTTGAGCCTTTGGTGAGATTTTTAATATCACAGTTACCACCATGCTCACGCGGTGGAACGGTGCGAGCCCCTTCTAATGCCGCATCTTTAGCAGCATCACCGGTTAATTTACCCATCACCGCTGATTGCGGATTAGGCGGAAGCGCCAACGCTGGAACACGCTCAGGATCCGTTGCAATCAACGTGGCTTCACGCTCATTCCACTGTGCAAGTAATTCTTTTGAAGGCAAGCAACCAATCAATCCGGGATGCATAATGCCAGCAAATTTCACATTGGGAACGTGACGAGAAGTGGTGTAGATACCATGGAAGTCCCAAATAGATTTACGCGCTTGCGGATAATGATCGGTTAAAAATCCGCCCCCATTTTCTTTTGAAAATAGCCCATTAAACCCCCATTGCGATTCTTGAAACGTGCCGACATCTAAAATATCAACCACCATCAAGTCACCAGGCTCGGCACCTTCAACGCCAATAGGGCCACTGAGATAATGCACTTGGGTTAAATCAACATCGCGCACGTCGTTTGCGCTGTCGTTATTGCCAATCTGTCCACCCGTCCAGTCCATACACTCAACGCGAAACTCATCACCGGGTTTTACCATTGCCACCATAGGCAAATCAGGATGCCATCGATTATGAATTTGCCCTTCTTGTTCCCACGGTTTTTTATCAAGATCTAATTTAATTAACGTTTTCATTTCACTTTTTGCCTTCACTGTCTGAATTGCGATAAAAACTTTTTCTTAAATCTAAAACGTTGACGCATATAATTCAAAATGCGACTGTTCCATTCATTGCTCCAATGCTTCGCCAATAAAATCAGCATCTAAGCAATTTGGACAGTTTCATTTTCAAATGTGTGGACATAATGCACAATACGTCATATAACGCATGAGTTATTTGACGTATGACAGATAATTTTCGCTTTGCGTACAATGTCATACATATTCAAGAAAAAATTTTCAAAAGTTGAGGAGTTGGGGAGTTTATGTGTAATCAAAACGTTATAACGAAGTGGCTAATCATCGGATGGGTGTTTTTTACACTGCCCGTTTTGGCTAATGATAAAAGTGACATGTCATCAATCCAATTTACGCTTGATGACACAAATCTCAGTCACTTAACGTTTGATGTGCCCACGCAAAAAGTCAACACGCAAGTCAGTGAAAATCTAACGCAATGGCGATTTCCCGTCAGTGCCAGCAGTCAACATCCTACACACACACTAACAGCAATGGTGGGAAAAGTATCAAACCAAGCAACGCCAACAGGCTTTTCATTTTCCAGCGGAAACTCCGATCCACGCTCGGTTGATTTTCAAAAAGCCGATGTGCTTCCCATTAGCTGTCAATTAAAAAAGTCGCCTAGCGATGTCATTGAATTTGAAAATAAAATGACGTTTACTGCTTATCAAACAACCGATGATTTCAGCAAAGAAAAAGCGATAGAAAAACTCATTGATCAAATTAGTACCACTTGCTTTAATTTGCTCGATGACCATAAAGTGCCAAAAGTAGGTAAAAAAACCGAGAGCGATACCACCTTCAAACCCACCTGGATGCCCGATATACAAATTGAAGTAAAACAGAAAAATACGACGCTACCCGCTAAAAAATTGGGCGTGGAAAATAGCGATTCCCCTAAAGGTCAGAGCGAAAATACACCGGCAACCACGCCAGAAAGCGAGGAAGAAGAAGGTACAAAAGAATTGATTATTCACAATCAAGGCACGCCATTGACCATCAACTTCGGGCATGAGCGACACTAAGCGTTTGTTAACAGTAAGATACGAGTGTGAAAAATTCTATTCATCAAACGATTACAACCGTTCGACGCGACTACAATAGTCTTGTTGCCAGTGAAACAATGGAAGATTACGCGCTGCGTTTTGCACCGCGTAGTTTTCGTAAATGGTCTGAATTTGACGTTGCCAATACGGCTTTTGGCTCAAGCTCTTTTCTCGTCCTCGAAGCCATAGGGGCTTTTTTATCGATTAACTACGGTTTTACAAACGCCTTTTGGGCCATATTCATCGTAGCGGTGGTGATATTTATCACCAGCTTACCCATTAGCTACTACGCTGCTCGCTACCACATTGATATTGACCTCCTGACGCGAAGCGCGGGCTTTGGCTATATTGGCTCCACGATTACCTCGCTGATTTACGCATCGTTTACCTTCACGCTCTTCGCGCTGGAAGCCTCGATTATGTCGCAGGCTATCGAGCTATACTTTCAAATATCCCTTGAAATGGCCTATGTCATTAGCGCCATTATTGTCATTCCACTGGTGACGTTTGGCATTACGACAATTAGCCGCTTGCAACTTTGGACACAACCACTCTGGCTGATTTTACTCATCACGCCCTATATTGCGATTTTGGTTCAAGAGCCCAACTCTTTGCCTGTACTGAGCCATTTTCTGCATTTAGCCGTTCAAGGAAAAGAATTTGATTGGCTATTATTTGGCACTGCGGCAACCGTAGCCTTTTCCATGATTGCGCAAATTGGCGAACAAGTGGATTTTTTGCGTTTTATGCCCGATAAAACCAAAGAAAATCAGGTGAAATGGTGGATTGCCGTGATTGCTGGTGGTCCTGGATGGATTATCTTTGGTGCAATTCGTCAGTTGCTGGGTGCATTACTTGCCCATTTAGCCATCAGTTATGGCATCAGTCCCCAGCACGCACATGAACCGACGCAAATGTATTTAGTGGCTTACAGCCATGTTTTTGACAATCCCCACTGGGCACTTGCCACCACGACTTTATTTGTCATTTTGAGTCAGGTTAAGATTAACGTCACCAATGCGTATGCTGGCTCATTGGCATGGTCAAATTTTTTCTCTCGTCTAACACATAGCCATCCTGGACGGGTTGTATGGTTATTTTTCAATGTATTAATTGCTCTACTGCTCATGAAGTTTGGTGTTTTCAGTGCACTTGAAAAAGTACTTGGCCTATTTTCACACATGTCGATTGCCTGGATTTGCACGCTCGCCGCTGAACTCGCTATTAATAAATCCTTAGGACTCAGTCCACGTATTATTGAATTCAAACGCGCTTATTTACCCGATTTAAATCCCGTCGGTATTTTATCGACGTTCTTTGCGTCACTGATTTCAATTCTGGCTTATTGCGGTCTTTTTGGTGACGTGATCAAAGCCTTTTCAGGATTTGTTGCCGTCATTTTAGCGCTTATTTTAACCCCGCTAATTGCCTATGTTACGCATGGAAAATATTACTTAGCGCGTAACCGCAAGAAAAACAATTCCAAATCAAAAAATACCTGTGGCATTTGTGAAAATGTCTTTGAACATGAAGAAATGGCATATTGCCCTGCCTACGCCAATAATATTTGCTCACTTTGCTGCACACTCGATGCGCGTTGTCATGATGCGTGCAAAATCGGTTTTCGTTTTGAAGATTATTTAGAAGCGCTTGCTGCGTTTATTTTTCCTAAATCGATGAATTCGATGACGCAACTACGTTTATTGCGTTTTGTCTTAGTATTTGTGTTTTTGGCAACATTAACAGGCATTTTTGTTGGTGTGATTTATTATCAAGACCTGCTAAGTGTTCGCGACAATTTAAACGCATTTGCCTTACTACTGAATAATTTTTTCAAAATTTATTCAGCATTATTGGTGTTTATTGGCCTGTGTACGTGGTGGTTAATTCTCAATTCAGAAAGTCGACGCGTGGCACATGACGAAACGGCAAAACAAACCGAGTTGCTCCTTTGCGAAATAGATAAGCACAAACAAACTGACGCCAAACTTCAACAAGCCATTAAAATGGCCGATCGCGCTAATACAGCTAAAAGTCGCTTTCTTAGCAGTATGAGCCACGAAATACGCACCCCGCTAAACAGCATTATCGGCTATGCTTATATTCTTCAGCAAGATCCTGCGATTCCTGAACATCGAAAACAAGCTGTTGATATTTTAAAGCGTAACGGTGAACATTTATCTGCGTTAATTGAAGATATTTTAGATATTGCCCGTATTGAAGCGCGTAAATTTGATTTAAGAAAAGACCCTATTGATTTCAAAAGTTTTCTCGAACATTTAGTCAGCACCTTCAAGCCGCAAGCCGAAAAAAAGGGCTTAGGGTTTCATTGCCAAATTTTAAACACCCTTCCCCCACGCATTCGCGGTGATGAAAAACGCGTTGGGCAAATCTTAATGAATTTACTTAGTAACGCCATTAAATTTACTGCAACAGGCGATATTATTTTTCGCATTAGCTATAGTTGTGGCGTTATTACCTTTCAAGTTATCGACACAGGCGTTGGCATTGATGAAAATCAACTGCAAAACATTTTCCAACCCTTCACACAATTACCTAATGAAAATTTAGGATCTGGTAGCGGCCTAGGTTTAACGATAAGCAAGATTTTATGTGAAATCATGGGAGGGGAACTTGCCGTGACCAGTGAAGTCACTAAAGGCTCAACGTTTACGGTACGCTTGTTATTGCCTAATTTGGGTATTGGTGAAAAGCCCGTTCAACAAGAAACTGTTGTAGGCTATAGTGGTAAACGCAAACAGATTCTTGTTGTTGATGATAATTCAGATCATCGGATGCTCGTTACCTCTATTTTAAGTCCTCTAGGTTTTCGAGTCATGCAAGCCGCTTGCGGTGAAGATTGCCTAAGTTTTATGCAAAAAAACACGGTTGATCTCATTTTACTTGATTTATTTATGCCTGGACTAGGTGGAATACAAACAGCTCAAGCGCTCCGAGAACGCAATAACAACACACCCATTATTGTACTAAGCGCAAACGCCTACCCTACGGATCGCGTTCAAGCCATTAACGCAGGCTGTAATGATTTTTTGATCAAGCCATTAATGGTATCCGATTTATTTTATAAATTAAAACTCCATTTAGATGTCAATTGGATTTATAGTGAAGAAGACAAACAAATATCTGACATAACGCTGCCACCCGAATCCATTCTCCAAGAGTTAGACAGTTATGTTCGCATTGGTGATTTAGCAGGACTCAAACGCTACCTCACCACTTTCATAAAAACGCATCCACAATATCAAGGTTTTGCAGAAGACATTCAGTTGCTTGCAACCGAATTCCGCTTAAATGACATTAAACAACGACTTCAATTAGCCTACGAGGAAATAACAAAAAATGACAGCGAATAAAGGCATTATTATGATTGTCGATGATACGCCCGATAACTTGGCGCTACTTTCTGATACGCTGTCTGAAGCTGGTTATCGTGTCCTTGTCGCAACGGATGGCATGTCCGCGCTTGAGCAAATTAATTACCTCAAACCCGATATTATTTTACTTGATGTCATGATGCCCGGTATTGACGGTTTTGAAACCTGCCATCGTTTAAAATCCAATCCCACTACGCGCAGTATTCCCATTTTATTTATGACCGCGCTCAGTGAACTTGATCATCTACTACGCGGGTTTAATGAAGGTGCGGTAGATTATTTAGTCAAACCTATTCGCCCACCTGAAGTACTCGTGCGCATTGATGTGCAATTAACGCAGATGCGCACAATAAAACGCGCTGAAGAAGTATTAAACAATCGTGAATTTTCAGCCTTAGCCATCAATAAAGAAGCAATCATTACATGGCTAACACCTAGCGGAGCGTCATGGCTTAGTGAATTTGCAAACACGCATTCCCTAACTAATGATTTTGACATCGGACAAGCATTACCCACGCCACTCATTGAATGGGCAAACGCCTATTTAACTGACCACGATACAATAACACCTCCATTGCCTTTTGAAAGTTATCGTGTGGGTATTGAGTTTTCATGCAAAATAACACCCTGTCTACATGGTGATGAATACCTTTTGGTATTTGAAAAAAATTCGGGTGAATGGGATTTAGCTGCTGTGCGCAATTCACTAGGGCTCACTATTCGTGAAACGGAAATTTTAATGTGGATTTCGCGTGGAAAAACAAATAAAGAAATGGGCATCATTTTAGGCTCAAGTCCTCGCACCATAAACAAACATCTCGAGCATATTTTTGAAAAACTTGGCGTCACCACCCGTACAGCCGCCGTTTCAGCGGTTCTGCAACGACAAACCAATTTAGATTAAATTGCCCCAAAAAATGAATTCGGGTTTATCACATCAAAAACGTCTCAGTGTAAAGCATGAGGCGTTTTTTTGTATGTTATAATCCAAATTTTTAACGATTCATTCAAAGTTCAATCTCTGCACTGATGTTGGTTTTCAAGCTACTTTTTAGAAAGTCCAAAACACACGTCGAAGTAAAACACATATTGATAAGCAGACACTTAATAGGACAAGACGCATGACACAATTAAGAAAATCCATTCCCAATGATAAACGCGAATTTTTTCGCATTTACGATGATGTCAATTTATCGTATCAGCTAATCGACGAAGCACAAACAAAACAACCCATTTTAGTTGAAGCCAATTTACTTGATAGTTGCTCACTTTCCTCTGCACTTGAGTTAATTAAGAAAGAAGCAGACATTATTCATGAAAAACTCGGCAAAATACATCCTGATTTTGCTAATTATTTAAAATTACTCGATATTAAAGTCAATTTACTTGCCACCACGGTTATTCGTATTGCAGGAGATGACGCTCATAAAAATCAAACACGCAACGCAAATATTAGCGTGACAGGAATAGGTTTTGACTGTGAAGAATTACTTGATATTGGACAGTATTTAGAACTGAAAATTCTACTTGTACATAGTACTGTTGTAATGACAGCGTATGCGAAAATAATTCATCATTTTGAATATACAAACCCCGAAAGCCCATGCCCGTTTTTTGTTGGTGCGACATTTATCAATATGAAAGAAACCGATTCGGAATTACTCAGCACACACATTGCAAAGAAACAACTTCAACAAATTCGCCAACGAAAAGAATCTCAAGATTTATGATCCCCCATTTTTTGCTCGATGCTAAACACATTGAGTCACAATTAACGCCCAACTGTTTAGCACTGATATCGGTTTTAGATGTTTTTGAAAGTATCGACTCAACTAATCGTTATTTAATATCCCAAGCGCAAGAAAATGCGCCATCAGGCTCAGTGTGTTTCACCGATAGCCAGACTGCTGGAAAAGGTCGCCAAGGAAGACAATGGGTATCACCACAAGGCGCCAATATTTACGGTTCATTTTTGTGGCATTTTAGCAGCGTCACGCAACTTAACGGGTTAAGTTTAGCCATTGGAGTGGGCGTTGTTCGCGTGCTAACAAAATACGGCATTGGTAATGTTGGGTTGAAATGGCCAAATGACATTTACAGTGATGGCAAAAAATTAGGCGGCATTTTAATTGAGGTAACGTCACGCGCAGATGGCAAAGCAAGTGCTGTCATTGGTCTTGGGTTGAATGTCGATTTACCGCCCAATATTGATAGTATCACGCAAGCCTATACCGATTTAAAAACCATTGCTCCACACATTTCACTCGAGCGCAATACACTCATTGCCGATTTACTAAACGAACTCATTCCACTTACTGCGTCATTTGAAACACAAAGTTTGTCTGCTTACGTCGACGAATGGCGTGGTTATGATTGCTTAAAAGGTAAAGTGGCGACTTTATATGTAGGCAAACAGGCTATTGAAGGCACTGTGCAAGGTATCGATGATAATGGTCTATTAAAATTGCAACAGGCTGACGGGATAGAAAATATGTTTGCATCGGGTGAAGTGAGTTTTAGTCAATGAACTTGCTCTTAGATTTAGGCAATAGTCGATTAAAGTGGGCACTCTATGACAACACAACACTCATCAAGCAAGGAAAAAGTCTTCCTCACAGCGAGTTAACCGCAAAGCAGTTAACTCAATTATGGCAAGAGTTACACCCCGAGAAAATTGGAATTTCATGCGTGGGTAAAACCGATTTATTGCACTGTATTGAATCAGTGATGGATGACTTATGGGGAGATACAATTTTACGTTTTCACGCACAAACGCAAGCTCATGCTTTTGATGTTCAAAATGGTTATTTGCACCCTGAAAAATTAGGTGTTGATCGTTGGCTAGCCTTACTTGCTGCTCGCCAAAAAACACTAACACACACTTGTATTGTAGATTGTGGCACAGCTATTACCGTCGATATTGTAGACGTCAAAGGTCAGCATGAAGGCGGATTGATATGCGCTGGCTTAAATCTTATGCAGCATGCGCTCGCCTGCCATACTGCGGATTTACCCTTCTCAACGCAAACGCACCCTATTGGACTGGCAAAAGAAACAAACGCAGCTATTTATAGCGGCACTTTATTTGCCGCTTGTGGTTTAATTGAACACATTATGGCAAAGCAGCCTAAGAACACGACCTTACTACTCACCGGCGGCGACGCACCACTTATTGCGATGCAACTAAAGTATCCTTGCACAATTGAAACAGAACTTGTTCTAGAAGGTTTAGCTCTCACACTTCAATCGTTTAAATAGAATCCTTCCCTTTTTTAGTTCATTTCCTATCTTTTTTATGTCCATTACTCTCATGCTACGCATTGAGATTGCGTTAAGAAATCCAATATCGTTATTTTGATAAACGCATTCCTGTTGCGCTTTATTGTGCGACTATAACTATCGAATCATGAATAATAAAGTTGCCTATTAGAAATTCTATGGGATTAAGAAAGATTGCGAACTATTCACACGAATAACGCCTTTTTCTTTTAAAAAACCATACATTTATAAATAGGTTGACTCTAATTTATCATCATTGATTGAGATTGTTTTATGCGTTATATAATGTTTTTTGCCTTTTTTTTATTATCATTTATCTCTCATGCAGCAGACACACGTTTTGAAGAAGGCGTTGATGCATATCAAAATAACAGTTATCAACAAGCTTTTGCTATTTTTCTACCGCTTGCACAAGCAGGTAATGTTGATGCCCAATTATCCGTTGGGACAATGTATGACAGAGGACAAGGGGTTGAACAAGACTCCCAAGAAGCACTTAAATGGTATCAATTAGCTGCGGGACAAGGAGATAACATCGCGAAGTCATTGGTGAAAACCATGTTTAATTCAGCTGAAGGCGCAACGAAATATGAAGATAATCAAAACACGAATGAACTAGACACCCCGCCAGTTAACGTTGATTCAATAGAATTAATATCACCTGCTTTATCACGAGAAGAAATGCTTAATCAAATTCTCAATCAATCACGTCTGTCTGTTCTTATCCCACCTGAAAAAACATCATCCATTGAAAAACCAGAAAAATCTCTTTTTAGTTTGGCGACCTATCACAAAATTGAGAATTGGATCAAAAATAGCTTTATCTACATCGCAGAATTTATAGGTGTGTTAATTTTTGGTTTTGCACTTTTTTATATGCTAAAAAACAAGAAAAAAGCACACAAAACGCCATTTTTTTTCAGCTTGATCGAAGATGAAGTCACCGAGGAAATAGTCGAAAATCCAATTTCAGAAGAGGTACCTGAAATTAATGTCATTGAAGAAATTTCAACTGCGTATTTTGAAGCTGAACCTGCTCAAAATTCTAGAAATATAGAGCCAGTAGCCAACGAAGTAGAAGAAAAAACACTACAAAAAGAAACATTATTTGAATACTGTTATAACAATAATGCATATGATGAAGAAAAACTAAACGAAAAAACTATCACTAAGCTACAACGTAGACGGTATAAAAGCAGTGTGATGGAATATTGCTACGAAGAATGCTATCACTAAACGTTTAAAGCATTCTAATCAACCCAATAAAGTCTAACTCCTTCGCTAAACCGCAAAATATACCTCGCCAGTTACCCAAAACTGGCGATTGTTTACTTCCGTCACAATCCCTTCATCAGTCTTAACATTCAACTTCTCTTGTAAATGAAACAAATATCGTAATTTTTATAACCGTGTTTCATTTTCGCTTTATTGTGCGACTATCACTCTCAAATTAGGAATAATAAAGTCATCTATTAAAAATTCGATGGTATTTGAAAATCAATGTGTTAGCGATGGAATAAATAGCGCCGTTCTTTTTTAGATCTCTTGTCATTGTTAATTTGTTACCTCTACTTTATTCACTATTGATTGAGATTGTTTATGCGTTATTTAACATTTTTCATATTTATATTATTACCCATTTTCTCTCATGCAACAGTCACACGTTTTGAAGAGGGTCTTGAAGCTTATCAAAACAACAATTACCGTCAAGCATTCGATATTCTTTTGCCCCTTGCTCAAGCAGGAAATGTTGACGCTCAATTATCTGTTGGGACGATGTATAACAAAGGTCAAGGCGTTAAACAAGACACAAAAAAAGCACTTAAATTTTATCAACTAGCCGCCGATCAAGGCGATTACATTGCAAAAACACTCATTCAAACACTGCTTTTAACCAATAGTGAGTTTAAATATTACAACGATCAAGATACCATCAAGACCAATTATGATGCTAAGAACATAACGATTCCCGTTCATTCAATAAGCAATAGCATCCTCTTTATTGCAGTATTTATAATTTTACTCCTAGTTGGTTTTGCGCTTTTTCATGTATTCAAACCTAAAAAACCGATCAGAAAAATGCCTGTTTTTGACAGTGATATAAAAGAGAATAAGATAGATGAGGAAATAACAGAAATTGCTATCTTTGAAGAAACGCCTATTTTAGAAGAAATTTCTGCTGGTTATTTTGAATCCAATCAAACAATTCACGAAACCCCAATTGTCGAAAAAGTATTCGAAGATGAAATAGTCATAAAAGAAAAGCTATTCGAATATTGTTATAACAATCATGTGTACGATGAAAAAAAATCAAATAAAAAGTCAATTACTACCATTCAGCGAATACGCTACCAAGGAAGTGCGATGGAATATTGCTACGAGGAATGCTATGAAGAATGCTATAACTAATCGTTAAAGCATTCTTAAAAGTCCAATCGTATCAATCGTCACCAGCAAAATATAATTCGCCAGCATCCCAAAAGACTGGCGACTATAAGCCGCCCACGCATACATCGCACACCCCGTAATCCATACGGGGTATAAAATCAATAACGGCGGGTTGGGAACAGTAATTGCCATTGTTAAACTACAGCCAATCGAAATCGCCCAAGCTAACAGCTCAATACAAAAGCGAAATCGATTACTGTTCCAATCGCTTTTTATCCACTCAAATGTGGTCAGTAAAATATCATTCATTTGAGTAATTTACAGGATTTTCGCTATAAAAGCATCTATCTCCTGCCATGACAAATTAGACCGCTGGGTAATTCCAATCAGTCAAATCAGTATTCACAGCTGGTTTACCTGTTAATACAACAATCACCGTTGGCGTGAATCCACCATCCTCATTCGTATTAAGATAAATTTTTCCTGAGCCTTTGACGTAAAATAATTTTGCTAATTCGTCTTGTGCATCATTGAGCGAGGGATAAAAACTTAATTCACCTAAATCTCCAAAATCAAGTACGTCGTGTTCTTTCACATTAAAATCCGCCACAGTGTCTACTGCGCTATTGAGAACTAAGCCATCATTGCTGTCTGCCGTATAAAAATCTGATGCTGTAAATACAAAAATATCTGACCCTTTGCCGCCCGTTAATCTATCCGAGCCAGCACCACCAACCAGCGTATCATTACCACTCAAGCCCGACAATTTATCCGCTACCGCTGTACCTTTGAGTATATCGTTATAAGCTGACGATTTTTTGCTAATCGTCACGTCAACAGGTTTGCTGTTCACTTCCTCAATATTTCCCTTTTTGTCCGTATA
>CAJBJW010000029.1 GCA_903953455.1 uncultured Pseudomonadota bacterium
GATTTGCAAGGTAAAATCCTTTATGCTAATGATGAGTTTCTAAAGATAAGTGGTTATAGTCGCCATGAAATTATTGGCAAAGATCATAATGTTATTCGTCATCCCGACATGCCTCCTGAGTTGTTTGAGGACTTATGGAAAACGGTAAAAGCCATGCGTCCGTGGGCGGGAGTCATTAAAAATCGCGCTAAATCGGGTGATTTTTATTGGGTACACGCAAACATTATTCCTCAATTTGAAAAAGGGAAGTTAGTCGGTTATTTATCCGTTCGCTACGAACCTAAAAAAGCCGAATTAGAGCTAAGCCAAGCGCTATATCGCGACATAAAAAATAAAACTGCCGCCATTAATCCGACAGGTATTAGCGCATTAATCAAGTCGATACACGATATTTCACTTTGGAATAAAACGGCTTTTACATTGCTTGCTTTTTCAGTACCTACCGCTACACTGAGTTATGAATATTATCAAGCAGAAAACTACATTGCATTAGCAGGTATTGTTTGCGCAGCTTCCATTGGTGCATTGATTAACGTCAGTATTATTCGTGAATTCAATCAGACATTAGATAAAAGCGTCGGCATTTTTTATCGGCTTTCTGGTAAAAACTTTGGCAATAAATTTGATTTAAAGAAAAGTGGCGTGATTGGCGATTTTTATCGTGGTTTATTTTCAATGGATGTCAGTCTAAGTTTAGATATTGCTGAATCCAAACGTTTACATGCTGAGTCTTTGCGTATTAACAGTGCGCTAGATAACGTACATTCAGCCGTTTTAGTCGCCGATAATAATTTTGAAATTATTTATATTAACGAAAGTGCAAAAAATTTATTCAACAACGCAGCGTCTGATATTAAAAAACAAATCCCTCATTTCGATGTCAATAAATTAATAGGGTCAAATATGGATTTGTTTAATACCGAATCTTCCGATGCGCAACGTGAAAGAATGCAAAACTTAATAGAATTCCATGCAGATGAACACGTTGTTGGGGGGCGTCATCTTCATGTCATCACAAATCCTGTGCTGGATAAAAATGGTGACCGTTTAGGGTTTGTTGCTGAATGGGTAGATAAAACCATCGAAGTAAAAGCCATTCAAGAAATTTCAGGTATTGTACAAGCGGCAGCGAAAGGTGATTTTGAGCAGCGCATTAACGAAACTGATCGCGATGGTTTCATTTTAGAGCTGATTAAAAACATTAATAAGCTAATCGAAACAAGTTCTGTTGGTTTGAATGAAGTTGCTCGCGTGTTAGATGCGCTTTCACATGGTGATTTAACCAAGACGATTAGCAACGACTATTTCGGTATGTTTGGTCAACTCAAAGATGACGCTAACTCCACGGTTGAAAAGTTACGTGAAGTCATTTATCAAATTCAACTTGCTACTGATACGATTAACACAAGTGCAAAAGAGATTGCGTCAGGCAACAATGATTTGTCGCATCGCACAGAAAAACAAGCGGCAAGTTTAGAACAAACCGCAGCTAGTATGCAGGAATTGACTTCTACGGTGCAAAATAATAGTGAGAACGCACAACGTGCAAATGGATTGGCGACCGGCGCTTCATACATTGCAAGTCAAGGGGTTTTAGTTGTTCATCAAGTAGTCAAAACCATGGATGATATAACAGAGTCTTCAAGAAAAATTGTGGATATTATTTCTGTGATTGACGGCATTGCGTTTCAAACCAATATCCTTGCACTAAATGCTGCTGTTGAAGCGGCACGCGCTGGTGAGCAAGGTCGAGGTTTTGCTGTGGTTGCAAGTGAAGTTCGCAATCTTGCGCAACGTGCAGCAGCAGCAGCGGGTGAGATTAAAAATCTCATTGGTGATTCTGTGGAAAAAGTGGAGGATGGAACTCAATTAGTTGCTAAAGCGGGTAAAACAATGGAAGAAATTGTTCAGGCCATTGGAAATGTAACAAAAATTATGTCAGAAATTAGCAGCGCCTCTACAGAGCAAACAATGGGTATTGAACAAGTAAATAGCGCTATTGGACAGATGGATGATGTAACGCAACAAAACGCAGCACTGGTTGAAGAAGCTGCAGCTGCAGCTGAAACGCTGGAAGATCAAGCTCAAAGCCTAGCCAATACCGTAAAATACTTTGAATTGTAATGCAACGTTACATTTTAGGTTTGCTGTTAGTACTATTTTGGAATTTTGCCAATGCAAATGATTTTGCAGCGCAAGTGAAACACGCTGAAACTAGCCATCAAAATGGATATTATTTTTTAGCCGCAGATTTAGAATATTACCTCAGCCCCCAATCCAAAGAAGCACTTCAGAATGGTGTTCCGCTTTTTTGGCACGTGGACGTGCATTTAAATCAAGTTCGTGATTTTTGGTGGGATAAAGTGAAATTAAAATATTCACTTCGCTATCAATTGCAATACCATGCCCTACTGAATATGTATCGCGTAAAAAATGAAAATACAGGTGAAATCCACAATTTTTCAACCCTATCAGCTGCACTTGACAATATGTCAATTATTCGAGGTTTACCGTTAATCAATACGAAAAATGTAGTACCTAATCGTGATTATGTTATAGCGATTAAAATTTTATTCGAAAATGATGAGTTGCCGTTGCCACTGCAAACTCAGGTTATTGCAAATCCACAGTGGCAATTATCCGGTGATTGGACGTATTGGAATTTACTAGTCGATAAAATGCAGCCGTAATTCTACTGGATTGGATAAACAATGTAGCGGTTGATATTGGAGCAACTGATCAGCATCATGTGAGCCACTTGCGACGCCAACTGATGCAATACCCGCATTGATCGCCATTTGCAAATCATGCGTTGAATCCCCCACCATCAAAACTCGCTCAGGTGATATTTGCAAATGCGTCATAATTTCTTCAAGCATTTTAGGATGCGGTTTTGATTGCGTTTCATCTGCGCAACGAGTAATCGAAAACAAATCGGCTGTTCCCGTAGCATGCAGTGCTTCATCTAAGCCTTCACGAGTTTTTCCCGTTGCGATAGCTAATAAATAGCCACTTGTTTTCAAGGCTTCAAGCATGTCAAAAACGCCTGTAAATAAATCGTCGCGGCTGATTTTTTTTGAAAAATAGGCCTTTTCATAATGGTCAACTAACGTGTGAACTTCATTTTCGTTTGCATCAGGAAATAACGCCGCAATAGCTTTATCAATACTGAGACCAATGACATCTTTTGCAGATTGATAATTGGGTGTGGTATGACGTGTATTATTCGCCGCATTTTGCAGACAACGCGCAATCCAATCGATAGAATCAATTAAAGTTCCATCCCAATCAAAAATAATTAAATCAAAGCGGTTTTTCATTTTTTAATAAGTTCTCAAGTTGTGGTGGCAATGGGGCATTAATTTTTAGTGCAACACCTGTAGTAGGATGCAAAAAATGTAACGTTTTCGCATGCAAAAACATACGCTTATACCCTTTTTGTTTAAATAATAAATTAATGTCATCACGTCCGTAACGCTCATCGCCAATAATAGGATGACCTAAATGAAGCGCATGAACACGAATTTGATGTGTGCGGCCTGTTTTGGGCGCAGCTTCAACCAGTGTTGCCTGCTCAAAACAGGTTAAACGTGTAAAAGTGGTCAGTGCCTCCTTACCAGCTGAACTCACCATCACCATTCGCTCCCCGCCTTTAGCAATATTTTTAAGTAGTGGCGCATTCACAACTAATTTTTGTTTCTTCCATTGTCCAGAAAGTAACGCTACATAGGTTTTTTGAATTTGATTGTCTCGAAAAATTGCATGGAACGCGCGCAACGCACTACGTTTTTTGGCTATGACAAGGCATCCTGACGTATCTTTGTCTAAACGGTGTACTAATTCTAAAAAATGCGCTTCAGGGCGAAGCAAACGGAGTCCTTCAATAATTCCCGAACTCACGCCACTGCCGCCATGTACGGCAAATCCAGCAGGTTTATTGACAATTAAAAACCCATCATCTTCATATAAAATACTATGTTCGAGAGCTTCTTTTAAATTATTTGGAACAAATACTTCTTCGCTGCGCTCTGCAAGGCGGATAGGTGGAATACGAACAATATCACCCGTCACAAGTCGATAACTGACCTCTACGCGCCCTTTGTTTACGCGCACTTCTCCTTTGCGCACAATGCGATAAATGCGACTTTTAGGAACCCCTTTTAAGCGTGTAATGAGAAAGTTATCAAGTCTTTGATCATGATGTTCCTCAGTAATTTCTACTTGAATGACTTTTGTCGGTAGCAATGGTTTTTGTTCAGATTTTTGATTCATTGAATAGGGTTTAAAAATGGACAATCCAAGTACACTATTTAACTACATTAGTTTTTCGCAAATAAAGTGAAAATCTTGTCGAAATAGTCTTTAGTTTAGGGATTTGAGAAAAATATAATATATATCACAATACATTATGAAAATTGTTATTTGTTATGCGCATTAAATGATGAATACAGCACTGAATACCTTATGTTTCAA
>CAJBJW010000030.1 GCA_903953455.1 uncultured Pseudomonadota bacterium
AAGTCCACCCCCAGTCGTTGGAAATGATCCTATTGCATTGGTTGGAATTCATGATATGACTGGAATGCCTCCGCCGGTGTAGTCCAAAGTCTATGTTTATGAAAAAAAATACTGCTCTGGACTTTGCGCGGATAACTGATTATGATGATAGAAAAAATATTTTTCAAATAAATTTCAATCGGTTACTCATCTAAAAAGGGGATTCTTATGTTAGAAATTCAGCAGTTAGCTCCGCAGTTTAGTGTAAAAGACCAACATAATCAGTTGGTTAATTTATCTGACTTTATTAATAAGAAAAACATCGTCTTATATTTTTATCCTAAAGACGATACCCCAGGTTGCACAATCGAAGCTAATGACTTTACTCGGCTAGCCGAAGAATTTAACCAACACGATACAGTCGTGATAGGTGTTAGCAAAGATTCTTGTGAAAGTCATGTTGATTTCATTAATAAATATGCACTCAAAGTGATGTTGCTAGCCGACACTGAAGGCGAGCTTTGTGAAAGTTATGATGTTTGGCGAGAAAAAGACAGAAATGGCGTTAAGAGTATGGCTATTTTACGGTCAACTTTCATCATTAATAAACAAGGTGTTTTGACTGAAGTGGCTTATGGCGTTAATCATGAAGGTCATGCGGAAGAAATCTTAGATAAAGTTAAACAGTTATAAAACCACCTTGAGGAGCTAGACATGATACCCGAACAGTCATTAAATCTAAGCGGAAAAGTGGCACTAATTAGCGGTGCGGGTGTCGGCATAGGTCGCGCTGTGGCATTGGCTTTAGGCAAAGCTGGTGCAATCATAGGTTTACATTATTATTCTAGTGCAGACAGTGCGCATCAACTCTTCGATGAATTAACGGCCTTAGATATTAAGGCCGTACTTTTACCTGCTGATTTAACTAAAGAAAGCGATGCCAATGCTATGGTTGATAAGTTAGTCGAGGATACAGGTCGTTTGGATATCGTCGTGAATAACAGTGGCGGCTTAGTTAAACGAGCTACGATCGAAGATTGCACCTTAGAAAACTGGAATAAATCTTTAGATATTAATCTGACTAGCGCTTTTCTAGTGACTAAGCGTGCGATTCCGCATTTACGTGACACCGGCAGTGGACGCATTGTTAATATACTGTCTCTTTCTGTACAAACCGGCGGCGCAAATGGTGGTGGTTCGTATGCCGCCGCAAAAGGGGGATTGATGGTGTTTACTCATACCTTAGCCAAAGAACTTGCACCCTATGTTCGTACCAATTCTGTGATGCCAGGCACGGTAGAAACCCAGCATCATGAGATTCATTCCACGCCAGAAATGATGGAAAACTACCGTAAGCAAACTCCGTTAGGCCGTAATACCTATGCTGAAGAAGTTGCCAGTAGTGTGCATTTTTTAGCCAGCGATATGTCTTCTCATATTAATGGTGCCATGATTGATATTAGTGGTGGGCGATTTTTGCGCTAGGATCACATCTTCTAGCGTATCTTTTTCAAAGTGGGGAATTATTCGCCAGTGGCTTTAATTACAACTAGCTAATGGATGTTTTTTGCATCTCTTTGAGTGGAATTTGATTGGCCGTCAATTTTAACTTCCCCATAATGCCTGCCCAAGGAACGATTATGTTTTAGGACAGGCACAATTAAATAGCGTGTGTAGTTGCTACATGAAGGATTTTCATGGCAAATTTGTTGGAATTAGTGTTTCTGATAACGGTTCGGGCATCGATCCTATAGTTGCCAAACATATTATTATATTGATTGAATTTTGGTTGTCATAAAGTTGGTTTTAGTTCAAAAAACGCTTAATTTAATCTAAATTTCTTGTAAATTTTATGGTTTATTTATCAAAGTGGTCACTCATTTGAGGGATTCATAAATTCCAATTAAGGTTCAATATCATAATTAACGTTGATGAAGTGATTCATCAAGTGCATTGTCTCTTGATGCATGAGTAATAATGAGATTGTTATTTATGTCATAAACAATAAAAACTATAAAATTATCATCAAAAATTGCCTTGATTTTATTCAATGGCAATCAGAGGAATTATCTATGAACCCCAAAATCTATCTTGTCATTACAGCATTCTTATTTTTAAATGGTTGTTCGACATTTCGATCATACAAAACAGAAACGCAAACGCTACTATCTAGTGTGTCGACTGGCCAAATTGATCAAGCACTTACTCAGCATGAAGCAAAGAATGGTTCAGATAAGGATTTGCTTTATTTCATGGAAAAAGGTGAATTACAGCGATTGAAAAAACAATACCCAGATACTATTGCAACTTGGACAGAAGCCGATCACATGATAGCTCAATGGGAAAGTGAAGCTAAAATCACGGGCTCAAGAATTGGTCAAGCTGTTGGCTCCGCAGTTGTTAATGATAAAGGACGTCGATACGATGGTGAAGATTATGAAAAAGTGATGCTTTCAACTCGCCTTGCATTGGCATATTTGGCTGCAGGTAAAACAGAAGACGCATTGGTTGAAATCAAAAAAACTTGGGAACGAGAAGATTTCATTAAATCGCTTCATGAAAAAGAAATTGGTGAGGCTGAAAGAGCGGCATCACAAAAAGGTTATTCAACTCGAGTGGAAGATTTAAAAGGTTATCCTGTATCTACGCTTGATAGTTATGAAGTCATCAATTTAAAAAATGGATATCAAAATGCATTTAGTCATTACTTGTCAGGCTTTTTGTATGAAGCAACGGGTGAATTAGCATTAGCAACGGCAAGTTATCGCACAGCAATAGAGCTGCAACCAAATTTAAATATTTTAAAAGAAGGCTTGTTAGGAATAGATAAGCGATTAGAGGCGTGTATCGTCTGAGCAGGTCTTCCTCTTCATCAGCCGGCCCAATGGTGTCCCGATAGCTGTGCAGGGCCCGCACCTTGTGGGTCAGCGAGTTGGCCAAAGCCGGTGATTCGGTAAAATCAGTGGCTGGCATTTCCGGAGGAATTCGGTTGCTTGGATTCAGCCGCGGTCTCGGCTCC
>CAJBJW010000031.1 GCA_903953455.1 uncultured Pseudomonadota bacterium
ATTATGATCTTTGCCAATAATTTCATGGCGACTATAACCACTTATCTTTAGAAACTCATCATTAGCATAAAGGATTTTACCTTGCAAATCAGTACGTGTGACAAGAATACTGCCATTATTCATCACAATTTCGTTATTGGTTACGGGCATATTAAGTTTCATAAATCATTCATTAAACACAAGTGTTAAGGTCGAGGTGATATCAGCATTACTCTGAAATTTAAATATTATCGTGAAAAAGTTATATTCACGCTTTACTTTTAAGGTATTGTATTGCTCTAGTGTTGCTTATCGTTTTATTTAGATTATTTTAATGCAAATATATCTATAGTCTATCGGCAAGCGAATGAATATCTTAATTTTCAAAAAAATAAATCGATTTGGCGTATTTTAGATTATGATTTTACTCAATAAAGAATTTTATTTTTTTACACATAAACAAAAATGTTAAAACAATTCACCTATACGCCATGTTTAAAATTATAATTCAATAAAAATGCATCAAATGAATTTCAGATATTCCAACATAAAGGTAATCGTTATGAATAATAAAAATAAAATTGCGTTATTTTCTTTACTATTTTCAATCACACAAAATATATATGCTGTTGAGATGAAAAATTTTGATGGTATTCGTTTCATTAAAATTGAACCAGGTTGTTTTACTATGGGGCAGGATAAAAACACGGATCTTCCAGATAAAGAAAGGCAAACTACTGCAAACGAATTACCACAACATAAAGTGTGTATAACCAAGCCTTTTTATCTCGGCGAATCGGAAATCACCCAAAAACAATGGGAAGAAGTGATGGGTAATAATCCAAGTAAATTCAAAGGAATGTATCGCCCTGTAGAAAAAGTGAGCTGGAATGATGCACAAACGTTTATTGAAAAAATAAATGATCGCGCTAAAAGCGATATATATCGACTACCAACTGAAGCTGAATGGGAATATGCCGCGCGCGCTGGGACACAGACGGTTTACTCTTTTGGAGATGACATAAAAACCATTCGAGATTATGCCTGGTTTGGCAATGAAGGGTATGGCGGTGATACACATGAAGTAGGTCAAAAGAAAGCAAACGCATGGGGCCTTGTTGATATGCACGGTAATGTGTGGGAGTGGGTGGAAGATTGGTACGGCCCGCAGTATTATCAACATAGTCCAGAATCAGATCCTAAAGGCATAGAATCGGGGCAATATAAAATATATCGTGGTGGTAGCTGGATAGCTAAACCCCCACTTTTGCGATCTGCTGTAAGATACAGTGGTTTAGCGGCTACAAAAAGTAGTGATATTGGTTTTAGATTGGCACGTGAAGCACGATAGTTATCAATAAATTTAAGTAGATGAGGATTAAAAAAAACTGGCTATCAGAAAAAAAATGCGTAGAATGCTGCGCTTGTCTATTTTGAATAATATATTACATACATGCCTGTTGAATTGACATTTATTAAGCGTATTTTGTTGCCAGCAATGATTTTATTGCTGACAATGATTACTTACGCTTATTGTCATATTAGCAATTTAATAATGACCGATTTATTCAGTGGATTTTCTCATCCGTTGGAAGGCTTAGATCATGTTATTACGATGCTAGGTGTTGGAATATGGGCGGCTCAGCTACGTGGGAAAGCAATTTGGTTACTGCCTGTAACCTTTGTTAGTGTAATGAGTTTGGGCGGTGTGTCCGGTGCTGCAAGCTACTTAGCCATTCCAAGCGCAGAAGTGTTAATTATTGCCTCATGCCTTGTTTTTAGCGCATTAATTATTCGTAAAATTCATTTCGGTACGAAAATGAATGTGCTTATTGTGGCATTTTTCGCGTTTTTCCATGGTTATGCACATGGGCAGGAAATTTCGACTTCAGCGAGTTTAGTGTCTTATACCGTCGGTTTTATGCTGGCAACCATGCTACTGCATGGCACAGGTATTTTAGTTGCCAAAATAATTTTGCTGTCTATCACTTTTATAACATCTCATACATTCAATTTAACACAAACAGAATCTGTCAATATAGTGTCATCAAAAGTCACTTATAGCGTTTTATTCAATGAAGAAAGCTATACCAATCAATTAGAGGCTCAAAAACCGCCATTGATTAATTCTTCAATGAATTGGCTCTTTTTAATATCCTATGATAACAATGCTGTAGGCGTTTTTTTTACGTCCTTAAAACTATACTGTTACGTTTGTTTGTTGTTGTGTGTGTTTTATATTTCACAATTCTTTTGCTATATTTTTTATCCAAAACAGCATTGTGTTAATAATTTGCGTTCACAATTCCTCACTTATCGTTTCAAAAAATCGTTTTACCTCTTAACGCTCAATGCGTTCACCCCCTTTAAATCGCTATTCGCACCATTTACTTTTTTAAATAAAGTAGGTTTTCGTGCGTTCGAATTTTTTACTTTTACCCGTAAATGGAATAATTGAAAAATGAAATTGATCTACATCCTTTTCTTATTGGCTTACAGCCAAATCGGTTTCGCTCACGCTCCTGGATTAAGTTCAGCGGATGTTGTGCTAACTAGCACTGGCGTTGATGCTAACATTACCTTTGCACTACAAGATATTGAAGCTTTTTCACCAATGGATAGTGATGGCGATGCTGACATTTCGTCTACTGAATATGACAATGCCAAGCCCAATATTGCTGCATTAATTGCTAATGAACTGCAATTTGTCCTAAATGATCAAGTTGTAAAACCCGTTTCAAACGGTGACGTGACATTTGATGATAAGAATAATGCCCACGTTAAATTGCGCTACGAACCTGCCGCGACACATTTAAAAATGGTCATGTTATTGTTGAAAAAATTACCCGAAGGCCATAAACAATATGTCACCATCAAAGATGTAGAGGGAAAAAGTCTAAGCGAAAAAATGCTTACGCAAGAAGACAATGCAATTGAGTTAGATATCAACGCACAAAACGGCTCTATTTTTAAAGATTTTCTTGTATTGGGCATTGAGC
>CAJBJW010000032.1 GCA_903953455.1 uncultured Pseudomonadota bacterium
AGTAAAATAGTTGACAGCTTCTATGAAAAGATGACGGATGACTACCGTGTTAGCCGTTTTTTTAACGACGATGATAAAAAAACGCAACGCAGCTCCTTAAAAGCATTGGTTAACGCCATTTTAAATAATCACAACACTAACTCCCCAGAATTCAAAAATTTATTGACGAAATTCTTTATGTCTGCCTTTGCGCGATTCAAAGATAAAGAAAGACTTCCTGAAACGGGTTTTGCCTATTTGGGATATATCATTGGACAAAATCATCTTAGTTCAAAATATCTGTGCGATAGTCACAGTCATTTGTTAAAATTCATGCCTGAAGATTTACATTACGATATAGTGATTGCTCATTTAAAAGAAAGTTTGCAATCATTGAACGTTGACCATGCGCTTCAATCTGAAGTAATTACACTTGCTGAAAGAGGGCGCAACGGCATATTGGGTAAATAGCTACTCTAGTAGTTTTACGAGGAATGGAATTTAGCATGACTGAAGAAAAAGACCTGTTTTCAACTGATGAAGATTCAATTTCAATTGATTCAAATAACGCACACTTGCAACGTCGCTTTAATTTAGAGCGACGAGAAAATACGAAAAAAGCAGCTATATTAGAGTTGGACTTGGATTTGGATGAATTCAATGCGATGAATACCAATTCTTTTAGTGACAGCGAGGAGTTATTGCGACAAATTGGAGAGCGATTAAAACTTCGATTGCGTGATAACGATGTTGTTTTACCTGTCACAAACGATAAGTTCATGGTGCTTTTAGAAGATATTCAGTCACCAGATAATGCGGATAACGTTGCTAACGAACTGTTAAATCTCTTAACTCGCCCTTATGAATTAACACAAAATAACGATGTTAAAATTGGAACAAAGATTGTAATTAGTTTCTTCTCTAATCCAGATGAACAAGAAGAAGAAACTAATACTCCCCACAATTGATTAATGTACTTCTATTTGATTGCTTGAGCCCGCTGACTTTAAGCCCAAGCGATCAAATAAAGCCAAGTCGTGATTTGTCATTGGATTATCGGTGGTAAGTAATTTATCACCATAAAATATTGAATTAGCTCCAGCAAAGAAACACAATGCCTGCATTTCATCGCTCATCGTATTGCGACCCGCTGACAAACGAACGCGTGACCTAGGCATCATGACTTTAGCTACTGCAATCGTGCGAATAAACATAAGTGGATCAAGTTGCTCTGTGCCCATAAGGGGAGTTCCTTCTACTTGAACGAGCATATTGACAGGCACACTCTCTGGATGTTTAGGCATATTGGCAAGCTGTATTAAGAGATTGGCGCGATCTAAATCACTTTCTCCCATGCCCACAATTCCTCCGCAACATACATTAATTCCTGAATTACGTACACGCTCAAGTGTATCTAAGCGATCTTGGTAGGTTCGAGTGGTAATCACTTCAGCGTAATATTCTTCTGATGTATCTAAATTATGATTGTAATAATCAAGACCACCTTCTTTTAATCGTGTCGTTTGTGTATCCGTTAACATTCCAAGTGTTACACAGGTTTCCATTCCAAGGGATTTAACGCCCTGCACCATTTCAATTACACGTTCAATATCGCTATCTTTAGGCTTGCGCCAAGCCGCGCCCATGCAAAAGCGAGTTGCGCCTTGAGATTGAGCTAGTTGCGCCGCCTTTAATACCTCATCAACTGGCATAAGCGCTTCGGACTTAACGCCTGAATCATAACGTGCACTTTGTGGGCAATAGCCACAGTCTTCAGAGCACGACCCTGTTTTAATGCTAAGTAAACTGCTAATTTGCACTTCATTAGGATTAAAATTTGCGCGATGGATCGATTGTGCCTTAAATAACAAATCGTTAAATGGTAGCGCATACAACGCTAAAACCTCATCAATTTGCCAATCGTGACGAATCTCAGTTGCGGTTGAATCTAACATTAAAATAAAACTCCTAAATAAAATCGATATTATTCTTCGTTGCGCACAAGTCGCACACTATTACTGCCATATTTTCCGTTTGTACCATAACCTTTTCCAGCGCCTGTTGAAACATACCACGCGTAACTATTGAAACCTTCACTTGGAGACGATGTCCAAAACCAATTAGGTACTGTATTTGGAAAATAGACTGTATTGATGGTGGGTTGTTTAACTTTAGTCTGACCCGCATTGCTCGAGCAAATAAAGCCTCCATCACCTGTATTTTGAATGGGCTCATATATATCATCCGAACAATAAATTAGACTAGCCAATTCTTCTTTTGTTGGAAGTCGCCAATTAGAAGCACCACACATCGTTTTTTTATTCGTTAATTCAATATAGGCATATGTATCACATTCACTGCCAATACATTCACCACCATTCTTTGAACCCGGATACCCAGAATTTTGACTCATATCAGGTTCATACCACGTATAAGTCCAATCTTTATCACGTAAACCTTTATAATCGTTTTTGATTTCCCAAATCAATTTGGTTTTATTATCGCGTGTACAACCCCATTGATTTAAATTGGTTCCTAAAACTGGATCTGCTGCGCAGGCACCTTTCCCTGCAAGTTGACCACTGTTACAGACTTTTGTGTATGTGTCATTAATTTGAACTTGCGCCTCTTCAGACCATGCATTTGTCGAGCCCAGTAAAAATAAAACGGAAAAAGAAATAACTGCTTTATGTTTCATGCTAAATACTCAAGAGTTAACGTATACTTTTAGGAATGCTATTTTAAAATTTCATTAATCAAAAATAGCTCAATTTTCTATTTTTTAACATTATTTATGAAAATAAACCAAAATTATTTTAATTATCTACTTCCACCCACCTGTATTTTATGTGGTGATAAAGGTGACAAAAATAACGATTTATGCGCCGCATGCTATGGTGATTTAATACCTAATTCTCCTCGCTGCTACCGCTGTGCCAGTGATTTTGAAGCGCCCGGTTTAGCTACAGGACTTTGCCCTGTTTGCACACTCAATCCACCTGCATTTGATGAAACATTTGCTCCCTTTGCGCATTCACAAGCTATTCGACACTTAATTCTGAATCTTAAATTTCGTCATCACTCTCCTAGTGCGCGTTTACTAGGATCGCTTCTCGCAAATTACGTCAAAAAGGCAGCGGAACTCCCAGATTGCATTATTCCCATCCCACTTCATAAAAATCGCTATCGAGAACGTGGGTTTAACCAATCCATTGAAATTGCAAAAATAGTGTCTACATTACTGAATATTCCTCTTGATACAACAAGTTGCATTCGTGAACGTGACACAGAACATCAAGTAGGATTAAGTGGGTATGCACGATCTGAAAATATAAAAAATGCGTTTTCAGTTCGTGCCACACTTCAAGCAAAGCATATTGCTATAATTGATGATGTTATGACTACGGGCTCAACGGTTCAAGAGTTGTCGATGGCTCTGAAAAAAGCTGGCTGTCATCGGGTTCAAGTATGGGTGTGCTCAAAGGCTCATTAAATTTCTCAGGCACTGGCGCCGCAATAAACGCGCTATCTGGGGCGTCCCCCACTTTATCTAGTGCCATTAATAATGGCGCATCATAACCGTAAATATCATCATAAAAAGCCAATACATCATTTTTTTCATAAAAAGCCGTACTGTAGAAAAATAATACCGGAATAACTGTTTTTAAACTCGTTTGATGATGCACACTACTATCCAAGTTATTTGCAATACGCTCTTGCGTCCATCCCTCTTGCATCCCAAGCACAAACCGTGCTAGCTCATCAGGATGTTGAACACGAACACACCCGTGACTAAAATCACGTCTTGGACGACTAAACAGGGATTTTGATGGCGTATCGTGTAAATAAACACCATAAGGATTCGGGAAAATAAATTTCAGTTTCCCCAGTGCATTTTTACCACCAGGACGCTGACGGATACGCATTTTGCCATTTTTAAGCGAAACAACTTCCATGTTCTGACCCACTAAATAATTTGGATTAGCAGATAACTTCGGCCAAATTTCTTTTTGAAAAATACTCGGCGGAACATTCCAATAAGGCATAAATTCAATATAGCGCATTTCCGCCATCAACACAGGGGTTTGATTTTTTTGCGCTTTGCCAACAACTACTTTCAAATTAACGGATTGATTATTATCACTATCTACCGCCCATAATTGAAAAGCAGGGATATTGACAATAATCGATTTTCCTGAATTCATTTCAGGCAACCAACGTAGTCGCTCCATAGCTAACGAGATTTTTATAATCCGGTTCTGCAAATTGTATAGTTTATTTTTTTTATCATGCCCAGTTTGTGTATTTACCACTAATTCACGATAGGTTGCTAAAGCAGAACGCAATTGCTGATACTGCTGTAATTTAGGTTCTGCATTTGAAACAAGTTGCAAAATACTCCCTGACGCGATGGCCGATTTAATCATCTCAGGCAAATCCAACGTTTTTTTCGTACGCAATTTAATACTAAAGCTCAGACTATGCGGTGCAACGCGACCATAATGAATATCATGCAAAAAACGCACTAATGAAATAGTTAACGCCGTATCGAAAGCCGCTAAATCCGCAGGTGTATCTTGCTGATGCAACAAAATAAACGGATATTGTCGTTTTAAAATACTCAGTGAATAATCTTCGGCATTTAACCCTTCTGCAGCCGCATTCGATAAAATAGCAAACACCTCCCCTACATTTTTTTCAGTTTGCGCATTATTTAACCAAAGCAGTTCATTATTGTTATTTTTATAGAGCGATTCAACGTCTTCGGCACGATATTCAAAATTAGAGCGTGTCAGTAAAGGATTCTTTTTTGTCGTGAGAATAGTGTTGATTTCTTGATTAACAGTGGACGCGGAAAAAAAAATATCTTCTGCATGTGCTATCAAATTAAAGGATACGCCAGCAGAAAAAATATAAGTCAATAAAATAGGTTTCAAGAAAAAACGCGTGACAAGAAAATGTGACATCTATTAAAGGGCTCGTATTAATATCAAAATCGACAAAAATTTGCCAATAAAATTGATCGGTATCTTACCATTAGTCTATTCATTTCATTGACTGGAATTTTCAGAATTCCGCCATTCATAGATTTCAACCAGAGTACTGTCGCATTTACAACACCCCGTGCCACATTCGCTCGTTGCGGATTTTTTGGCTACTTTACCTTTATCAACCAAAAGGGAAAGCATGCCGCGCAACGCATCCGCATCCACGTCAAAACGGATCATTAAATCGCGCAGCGTTACGCTACGATGAATTTTTATATGTTGTCGAACATCAGAGAGAATCATGCCATTTGCGCCTCATGCCGCCCTTTTTGCCACAAAATTAAAATCACCAACAAGAAAATGCCTCCTATCGTTAATACCCATAATAGGGTGTTTTCGGGATGAGCGTCAAATGTGGCAATTTGATAAAAAAGTGTCGCTGTAAAATACGCTAAACTGGTTGTCCAAATAGCCGTAAATGTAGCCCATGCAGCTGAAGTTTCTCTATAAATCGCTGCCGTTGCGGCAACACATGGCGAGTAAAGTAAAATAAATAATAAATAGGCAAATGCCCCTGCCTGACCATCAAAACTATGCTGCATGGCCTTAAAAGTTGCAGTGTTGACATTTTGTTTACTTGCCGAAGTTTGCTCGTCATTTAATGCGCCAATATTTAACCCGAGTGGATCTAAAAGTCGATTGGTCACATCACTTAAATTTTGGGGAATCGTTAACGCCGCTTGTTTTAAACTCTCCTCTAAATCGAAAGGCGGTTTTTCAACTACTTCCAAGGGCATGTCTAATTGACCATAAAGCGCATCAAGCGTCCCAACGACAGCCTCTTTGGCCAAAACACCTGTAAAAATCCCCACAGTTGCAACCCAATTATCTTCACGAATCCCCATTGGTTCGAATACAAACGTTAAACTGCGTCCTATGTGACTCAATACTGATTGATTGGTATTTTCTCGCCCAAAACTGCCATCCGTTCCTAGCGCGTTAAGAAAATTTAAAATAAGCACCATCGGGACAATAACTCTGCCCGCGTTTAAAATAAATGATTTTAAGCGATCTCCTGTGCGAATAAATATCCCTTGCAGGGTGGGCAAGTGATAAGTAGGCAATTCCATAATAAAAGGCGTCGTTTCGCCTTTAAAAAGTGTATGCCTCATAATTAGCCCAGTTAAAACAGCAACGCCAATTCCAAGCAGATACAGTCCAAAAACGATGTTTTGACCGTTAATGGGGAAAAATGCGGCCGCAAACAAAGCATAAACAGGTAAACGTGCGCCACACGACATAAACGGATTCATTAAATTGGTTAAAATGCGGTCACGTGGGTTTTCAAGTGTACGCGTCGCCATAATCGCCGGCACATTACATCCAAAGCCCACAATCATGGGTACAAACGCTTTACCGGGTAGCCCTAAAAAACGCATAAAACGATCCATGACAAAAGCCGCACGCGCCATATATCCAGAATCTTCAAGCATAGAAAGAAATAAAAATAAAAATCCAACTATAGGAATGAAGGTCGCCACAACTTGCATACCGCTACCAACGCCTTGCGTGAGAAGAACATTTAGCCAACTTGGACAATTAACCGCATTTAGCCAAGCACCTAAACCATCAATGAGAAAAGCACCCACAATTTGCTCAAAAAAATCAACAAACGCACTACCAATGTTAATCGTAAATAAAAACATGACATACATCACAAGTAAAAAAATCGGTATGCCTAAAAAACGATTCAGTACAATGCGATCTATCTTTTCACTGGTATGGCGACTCACTTCATTGAGTTTACAAACGACTTGTTTGACCAGTTGATTGACAAACTCATAACGCCCGTCAGCGGTAAGAATATCAATTTCATCATCGGTTTCATCTTCAATTTGTTGTTGAAACTGCGTAGCAAGCTTGTAAAATTCAACGCCTGCTATACGTTGCGCAAGCGTATCATTTTCAAGCAATCGTAGCGTTAGCCAGCGCGCATCACAGGGATATTGTTGGGCAATCACACTTAATTTGGGTTGTAGCTGTGCGATCGTATTTTCGAGTTGCTTAATATAGGAAATCGTAATAGTTGGAATAACTTGATGAACAGCGGATTGATTAATCGCTGTTTTTAGCGCAGGAATACCTTGCTTTGTTGCTGCTGAAATCGCAATGACAGGACAGCCTAATTGTGCTGACATAGCATCAATGTCAATTTTGATACCCCGTCGTTTAACGGCATCCATCATATTTAACACAAGTATCATCGGCACGCGCATTTCAATGAGCTGCGATGTTAAATATAAATTTCGCTCAATATTAGATGCGTCAACAATATTGATAATTAAATCGGCTTCGCGTGTCGCAACATAATCACGGGCAATTTTTTCATCCAATGATACTTGATCATCTGACGATTCAAGCGAATAGGTTCCTGGTAAATCAACGCATTGAACTTGTTTCCCTCCGAACGTATATTCACCCGATTTTTTCTCAACCGTCACACCCGCCCAATTACCAACATATTGCTTTGAGCCAGTCAGTACGTTAAATAACGTCGTTTTACCACAATTAGGATTGCCAACAATACCGACAACAAACGTGTTTTTCATTGTACTAATTCCGTTAAGACAAACGCCGCCTCATCTTTGCGCAATGTGAGCGAAAAACCACGCAATTTTATCTCAATTGGATCACCTAATGGTGCAAACCGTGTAATTTTAAATTCTGTTCCCCGGGTGAGCCCCATAGCAAGCAATCGTTTGCGATAAGCTTTGCCTGCTGTATCAAAACCCACAATAATTCCAGTATCACCAACAGCAAGATTTTTTAAACTTGTGGACATGAATTTACCTATAAAAAGCTAATTACATCAAGGATTGATTTTCTAATCAATAATCATTCTCATTACGATGCACTATAACATATTTATTTCATGTTGTTCACTGAGAAATAGTAATTTATAAACCAATAGTCATAGCGTCACCATAACTAAAGAATCGATACTGTTTTTCGATGGCGTGTTGATAAGCACTCATCACATAATCATATGTTGAGAAAGCGGATACAAGCATAAGTAAAGTAGATTCGGGTAAATGAAAATTCGTCAACATGGCGTCGACCGATTTAAATTCGTAGCCAGGTACAATAAATAAATTCGTGTCACCACTGCTTGCTTCTAAAATTCCTGAGCGAGAAGCTGATTCCAGTGAACGAACCACCGTTGTCCCAATAGCAATGACGCGACCACCTCGTTTTCGCGTTGCATTCACCGCATCAACAGTTTCTTGCGAAACAGAAAAATACTCTTTGTGCATTAAATGCTCAGACAGATTCTCAACACGAACGGGTTGAAAAGTACCGCTCCCAACATGCAGCGTCACAAATACACGCTCGATACCTTTTGCTGCAATTTTCTCCATGACGTCTTCATCGAAATGCAAACCCGCCGTTGGAGCGGCTACTGCGCCCGATTGCACGGCAAAAACAGTTTGATAACGTGTTAAATCACTTTCTTCATCCGCGCGTTGAATATAGGGTGGCAGTGGAATATGACCAATCTCAGCAAGAATATCCAATACCGATTTTTCACCATTAAACGATACATGAAACAAATCTTCTTCTCTTCCAAGCACTTCACAAGAGTAATCTTTATCTAAAAGGATAATTGCACCCGCTTTAGGTGATTTGCTTGACCGAATATGCGCTAGCGCTTGTTTATCATTTAACACACGCTCAATTAAAATTTCTATTTTACCGCCTGTTGATTTTGCGCCAAATAATCTCGCGGCAATCACCTTTGTATTATTAAAAACCAATAAATCATTGGGTGAAATTAAATCAATAAAATCTGTAAATTGACCATCTCTGATATCCCCTGTTTGACGATTCAGCATAAGCAAACGACTCTCGGTTCGTTGCGGCAGTGGCGCTTGTGCAATCAAGTTTTCGGGTAAAAAATAATTAAAATCGCTTTTTTTCATATTGTAAAAATAAAAAATCCCCTTTCAAGGGGAATAAATGAGAAAATGAGAAACTGTTTATTGAATATTTAAACACGCTGGAAATTCGAGAGGCTCTTTTATTGCTACCCGTTTATCACGACCACTTTCACCAGTCAGCAGTGAACAGGCTGATTGCTTTACACCAAATTCACCAGCAATAAACTTAAGTAAATATTGATTCGCTTTACCATCAATGGGTGGGGCTTTAATACGCAATTTTAATCGCTCACCATGAAGCCCCGCCCATTCATCTTTACTGGCTTTCGGTTGAACGTGCAAACTTAAAATGAGTACGTTTCCCGATTCATGCCACTGATAACCTGCCGCCATTAACCAATCAAACTGGCCAATTGATAAAGTGGTGGCAAAAGTAACATTTCAGCCAACTGCAATCCCATTAACGCTAAAATAATTGATAAATCCAGCCCGCCTAAATTGGGCAGCATCGCGCGAAAAATGCGCAACATCGGCTCGGTTAAACTGTAAAGCAGACGCGAAATATCATTGTATCCGCCTTGATCAAACCAACTTAAGAGTGCGCGTGCAAAAACAGCGTAAAAAAGCACATGCAAAAGTAAGGCAATCAACTGTGCAAAGACGGTTAAGATTAGGCCGCCAATATTAAATGCACTAAAAGACATAATACCTTGCACATAACCTAATGTCACATCAGCGAGCAACTGCAGTACAAAAACCAAAACCAAAGAAGCTGTATCAATATTGCCTATCGCAGGTATAAAACGACGTAGTATTTTTAATGGCGGATGCGTGATCGTAATTAAAAATTTTGAAATTGGATTGCGAAAATCCGCTCGACACCATTGTAGTAAAAATCGCAAAAATACAGCGATAATGTAAAACGAGAAAACACTGTCTAAAATAAAAACGACTGGATTGGTAAAGTAATTCATTCCCATACTATTCACACTTCTTGTTTTGAAAGTTCAACCGAGCGATCACGCGCGGCATGGAGTGCTTTTGACACAAGGGCTTCAAAACCTCCTTCTTGGAAAGTTTCGATGGCTTTTTGCGTGGTGCCATTAGGCGATGTAACACGTTGACGCAATGTTTGTGGTGATTCCTGTGATTCGAGTGCGATTTTTGCTGCACCGAGTGCTGTTTGTTGGACTAACAACTGCGCTGTTTCAGCATTAAGTCCTAATTCGATAGCTGTTTTTTCCATTACTTCCATAAGGAGAAAATAATACGCTGGACCGCTTCCAGAAACTGCTGTTACTGCATCAAGTTCGCTTTCAGTCTGTACCCATAAAGCGATTCCCACCGCACGTAAAATATTTTCAGCCAGATCACGCTGCGGATCCGATACGTTCATATTAGCATGAAGACCAGTTGCCCCAGTAAGCACTAAGGCAGGGGTATTTGGCATGCAACGAACAATGGCAACATTCTCACCCAACCATGCACTTAAACTGGCTTGTGACACACCTGCTGCGATTGAAACCACTAATGGTCTACGTTCTTCAATGGTCTCTGCAATATGTTGCGCGACACCTTTTAAAATTTGCGGCTTAACGGCCAATACAACAACATCGACTAAACGCGCAATCTCATTATTATCGCTAGACGTATTGACACCAAATTGCTGAGATAAGTACGCAAGCGTATCAGGATTTGTATCTGAAACCCAAATTTGTTTAGGTGGATGACCACTGGTAATTAAGCCGTTAAGCAAGCTACTTGCCATATTACCGCCACCAATAAAGCCAATTCTTTGTGTATTCATAATGCTTTTATCACCGCTTTAATCAAAATTTAATCAAGAATATTTATATAAAAAGGCATTTTACGCTTCTAATTCAAACAATAAAATCTGTAAATCTGCTACGTTTGTTCCAGTTGCACCAGTTAATAGTAAATCCCCAGCTGCTTTAAGTGCACAATAGGAATTATTATCTTCAAGTAAATCCTCCGGACTTAACTGCATAGTGCGGATACGTAAAAGTGTTTTAGCATCAACGATTCCACCTGCAGCAGGACTTGTACCGTCAATACCATCGCTACCACCGCTAAGAAAAATCCATTTTCCATCCAATTTTTGTTCTTCTGCTGATATCGCAAAAGCCAGTGCCATTTCTTGATTACGTCCACCACGGCCACAACCACGCAAAGTTACGGTCGTCTCACCACCTGTTAAAAACGCAATACGTTTGACAGATGAGTTTTCTACATAATGAAACATTTCATTTTTAAACCAATGCACCCAATGCTCTGCAATGTCACGTGCTTCACCACATAAAGGATGTTGATACAAAATGACTTGATACTTAAGTGATTGCGCAGCCTCTTGCATGGCGTTGACACTCACCATATTACTCCCTATTAAGTAATTAGTGACGTCATCAAAAATAGGGTCATTTATCTTAGGCGTTTCCGCAATGACACCTTGCTCACCCTTCGTTAAATGCAATTTGACTGATTCAGGGAGTAAATCCCAAACGCCTTTATTTTTTAAAACACGGATAGCATCTGTAAATGTCGTGTTATCACCCACTGTTGTTCCGCTTGCAATCACGCTTAAATCATCGTCTAGTACATCCGATAAAATTAAAGTGTAACAAGTTGCAGGGACAAGAAACTTAACTAATCCCCCACCCTTAATTTGCGACAAATGCTTGCGAACACAATTCATTTCGTGAATGGTTGCGCCACAAGACAATAACAAATTGGTAGTGATTATTTTTTCCTCAAGGGTGACACCTTCAACTGGATAAGGTATTAACGCTGATCCACCGCCACTGATCAAGACAAGTACTAATTCATTCTTTTTGGCATTTTCAGCCAAAGCAAGAATCCTTCTTGCTGCTTCAAAACCTTTTTCATCTGGCAATGGATGTGACGCGCCAATCACCTCAACATTATTTACTGCGCTAATATTTTCGTAATTAGTTACCGCAAGTGCATCGCCAAGTAATGTTGCTGGAATAATTTCTTGCGCCGCATTGGCCATAGCACATGCCGCTTTACCAAAAGCAATGATGTGTATTTTATGATAAGTTGAAAACGACATAGGTGACGTTTCAAAATGGCGTTTAACCGCTAAATAGGGATTAGCGGCCGCGATGCCTGCTTGAAAAATACCCAGTGCGTGTTGACGCAATTCAGCGTTATTCATGCCATTTTTTTCGCTAAATCAAAAATGTTTTCAGCATCAAAAACCTGCTTATTATCTTCAAATAATTGCGTAATACAGGCGCGGTGCAAGGCTAGTTTCAATGCACCAAAACCAATCGCCCCCCACACAATTTTACCATGACGCAACTCACCTTTATCCATCATATCAATGCCGCCAATTCCCAATGGAGGCGTTGCATTCGCGTCAGCGAGTAATTCTAAATGTGAATTATGTTGCCAATGCTCAGGTTTTAAAAGCTCAACACCTGTTGCACCCGCGGCAACCACAATATTGGCATCTTCAATAGCATGAGCACGCGCATCTAAATCAGCCGCCGCTTTTGCGTGAATAGTGACATTGAATCGATGTTGCATGGCTTCACAGACTTTTTCCGCAGCCCATAATTGGCGTGAAGTAATCGTTACCTCCGCACCCTCTAAAGCAAGCATGGCAGCCGCACGTTGTCCAACTGGGCCTGTGCCAGCTAAAACAACGGCCTTTTTATCTTTAAGCGTGCCACTGGATGCTAATTTTGCCACGCATGCCGCGGCAGTTGTATTGCTCCCATTACTGTCGAGCATGACCGAAACTTGAAATCCAGGAAAAAAATGTTTTCTCACGGCGACAAATAAAGCTTCACCTGCGGCCATATCACTTCCACCTACAAAAATAGCGGTATTTTTTTTATCTTTAGGGGCTCGAGTGAAAATTGTGCCGTCAACAAGCGCGGCAATCGTATCCGGTGTTAATCCGGCGTAACTTATCACATGATCTGCGCCGCCATCGTAAGCGACAACAACATCAAAAGCAGAAGGATGCGCATCCGTGTCGAATTGAAATAACAATTTTTTCATGAAAGACTCGTTTTGATTAAATTTAAAGATTGGTATTTGCTTCATTATAACCGATAAAACATGGCAAACTGTCATGTTGAACCTGTTTTTACAAGCTTATGAATGGTACGATGGTAGAAATAAAATGCAATTTTTTTAGATTCGCTCATCAATTCACTATTTTTTAGATAACACCCGTTGCGTTGTTTCAAAGGAAAGATAAAAAAATGAAAGTACCTCTTCATATTGCTGTCACTGGAGCAGCAGGACAAATTAGTTATTCGCTACTATTTCGTTTAGCGGCTGGGCATTCTTTTGGTAAGGATCAGCCTATTGTCTTGCATTTACTCGAAGTACCCAGTGCTATGCCTGCGTTAGAGGGTGTTGTCATGGAATTAAACGATTGCGCAAGTCCAATTGTGCGCAGCATTATAATGACCGATGATCCCTTTGTTGCCTTCAAAAATATTGATCATGCGTTTTTAATTGGTGCTCGCCCCCGTACACTAGGCATGGCAAGAAAAGACTTACTCAAGGTAAATGCTGAAATTTTTTCAACGCAAGGCAAAGCACTTAATGCCGTTGCAAATCGCAATGTCAAAGTCTTAGTGACAGGCAATCCTGCCAACACAAACGCACTGATTGCCCTAAAAAATGCGCCTGATTTATCACCGGCTAATTTTTCATCCATGAGTCGTTTAGACCATAATCGCGCGATTAGCCAACTCGCTGAAAAATGCGGCGTACTCACAACAGATATTAAAAACATGACCGTATGGGGTAATCATTCCGGCACACAGTATCCTGATATACATTATGCAACCGTTCGTGGACAAGATGCGCTCTCGCTTGTAGATGATAATTGGTTTGTTAATAATTTCATCCCAACTGTTCAAGAACGCGGAGAAGCAGTGATTAAAGCACGCGGTCAATCCAGCGCGGGTTCTGCGGCAAATGCGGCGCTTGATCAAATGCGAGCGTGGGCACTTGGAACACCTGATAATGACTGGGTGAGTATGGGCGTACTCTCAGATGGTAGTTATGACATTGAAAAAGGCTTAATGTATTCTTTTCCTGTTACCGTTGAAGACGGCGAAATCCAAATTGTGCAAGGCTTAAATATCAATGAGTTCAGTCGTCATCGTATGCGCGTGACTGAAGATGAGCTAAAACAAGAACGTGATGCCGTTAAACATTTGTTTTAAGACGTGAGAAAATAAGCATGCCTAAAATTTTAATTTATACTGCACACCGCTGTGGTTATTGTGTCATGGCAAAACGATTGCTGGACAGTAAAAATGTCACCTATACTGAAATCAATGTCGATGAACAAGCCGGAATGCGTGAGGAAATGATGACAAGAACTCGCCGTCGCACCGTACCACAAATTTATATTGGCGACGTTCACGTTGGTGGCTTTGACGATTTAAACGCGCTTAATCAAGCGGGGAAATTAAACGTATTACTACAAAATGAAAACAATCAGTCTTAAAATTTAAGCCTATTCCTTAAAACATCCACAATTAAACCGTATTGAAATAAAGACGTCATCAACGCTATATAGAATGTATTAAATATGTTTTTTGCTCTTTCAACTGGCAAAGCAAACACCGTTTATAACATTCTAGGAAAGCGTTATGCACGTATTTACCAACCATCGTTTAAAACTATTAAATACCGTTTTAATTATGTCAGTCACTCTTTATGTGATTTCAATTTTATTAATTCGTTATCAATCTATACAGTATATGTGGGCCTTCACTGACAAAGGTTTTGCCCATGAAATACCCCCCGAAACACTAAAAGCACCAGTTCAAATTAATTCGCAAGCAACTTGTTCAAGTGGCAATTTAAAAGTACTTACCTACAACGTGGAATATGGCTCTCAATTAATTGAAGATATGGCTGCACGCTTTAATCATAAAAGTACGGGAGGCGCTCTGCCTTGGTCTGTTCGTGCACCAGAAATTCGTGAACGAATTACAGAATATTCACCAGATTTAATTGGATTTCAAGAAACCCATACAGACAACGATATTTCAACAATTATTTCCAATGAAAACTATAACCTAGTCACCTATCACATGGGTGGTTTTCAATATGGTGATGCAGCGCTCGCTTTTAATAAGCATAAGTTTGATTTAATTGATAAAGGGCAGATTTGGTTAAGCACCAAACCCAATTTACCCATGAGTTTTGGATTTCGTACTTTGTCAGTATTTCGTTATGTAAATTGGGCCATCTTAAAAGAGAAATCTACTAATTTTAGCTTTATGTTTGTGAACACGCATTTTGATAACTCAGGCGTCAATAAAGATCCAAGCGCTTTATTATTCAATGAGCGCATCGTAGCTCTCGCAAAAGATATTCCAATGGTTGTTACCGGCGATTTCAATACGACCGCTCAAGATAAACGTTACCGTCACTTAGTGGGTGACGATAACAATATGCCCTATTTACAAAATACCTTTGATTTAATCAATCACGAAACAGTTGATATTCAATCACACCCAAATAGTTTATCTGACCACATTTTTACTGGTGGTCCTTGCAAAGCTCATGCCGATAATTGGTTCATAGATCACCGCCCGCTTAAAAATGGGCAACGCATGTCAGATCATCTTCCAATACTTGCTAAGATTCATTTTGCAGCGTAGTTGATAGATAACTGCCATCTTGAATATGTTCACACCACACAAGATTATCTAAATACCATTGAACGGTTTTACGTAACCCCGTTTCAAATGTTTCAAGTGGTGTCCATTGCAATTCGCGGGCAATTTTGCTCGCGTCAATGGCATAGCGTAAATCATGCCCAGGTCGATCTGTCACATACGTGATTAAATCAGCATAATGCACTACATCATTAGGCTTTTCAGGTTTTAACTCATCAAGAATAGCGCAAATTGTCTGAACGACTGTCAGATTTGTTTTTTCGTTATGTCCGCCAATATTGTAGGTTTCACCAATCGCACCGCGCTCTAATACAGTGAGTAATGCACGTGCATGGTCGTCAACATATAGCCAGTCGCGAATTTGCTGTCCATTGCCATATACAGGTAAAGGTTTTCCTGCAATCGCATTTAAAATCACCACGGGAATTAATTTTTCAGGGAACTGATAATGACCATAATTATTTGAGCAATTTGTGACAATCACAGGCAACCCAAAGGTACGCAGCCAAGCACGAACGAGATGATCTGAACTTGCTTTTGATGCAGAATAAGGTGAACTAGGTGCGTAAGGCGTTGTTTCGGTGAATAAATCGGATGTGCCATGTAAATCACCAAATACTTCATCCGTTGAAATATGATGAAAACGAAAAGCTTGTTTTTTATCACCTTCAAGTTGCGACCAATATTGCCGCGCCGCCTCAAGCAACGTGTATGTTCCAACAATGTTAGTTTCAATAAATGCTGCAGGTTTATCAATAGAGCGATCCACGTGCGACTCCGCAGCTAAGTGCATCACCGCATCAGGAGAATGTATGTTAAAAAGGTGCGTTAGCGCCTGTGCATCACAAATATCGACTCGCTCAAACACATAACGCGAATTATCTGAAATAGACGCAAGCGATTCTAAATTTCCTGCGTAAGTTAACTTATCAACATTGACTACACTATGCGAGGTTTCGTTGATTAAATAGCGAATCAATGCCGAACCAATAAAACCTGCTCCACCGGTAATAAAAATTTTCAAAACAATTCTTCCATACAAAGTTTAAGAGACGTTTCCCACGTTGGCATGACTATGCCAAAACGCTGTGTTAATTTGTCCGTACAAAGACGCGAGTTTAAAGGCCTTTTTGCAGGTGTTGGATACTGTGACGTTGGAATAGGTGAGATAACGTGTGTTTTTAGCTGGCAATGTGGCGATGCAAATTCAACAATTTTTTGAGCAAACCCATGCCACGATGTGTCACCTGCGCTGGTGAGATGAAATACACCAGAAACAAATTTTCTCGCTGCTCGCTCTTGCTGAACTTGCTTGATAATATGTGCTGTTGTTTGCGCAATCACCCGCGCCCATGTGGGTGCACCTATTTGATCAGCAACAATATTTAACGTATCTCGCTCTGCAGCAAGACGCAATATACTTTTCAAGAAATTCTGCCCCCGCGCCGCAAATACCCAGGTTGTTCGCAAAATCAAATAATCTGCCCCGCTGGTAATAATAGCGTTTTCTCCCGCCAATTTACTTTCGCCGTATACATTCAAAGGATTGACTGCATCATCTTCAAGATAAGGCACATTTTTTGCGCCATCGAAAATATAGTCAGTCGAATAATGAATAAGCAAAGCGCCTATTTTTTTCGCTTCCTGCGCAATGGCATCAACGGCTGTGGCATTACATAAAAATGCACTTTCCTGATCACTTTCCGCCTTATCAACGGCGGTATAGGCAACGGCATTCACAATGACATCGGGTCGAATAGTCTGAATAGTCTGGCGCAATGCCTCAAGATTGACAAAATCAATTTGCTGACGATCAAGTGCAATGACCTCACCTAACGGCAATAAAGTCCGTGCTAACTCCCAGCCAACTTGCCCATTTTTGCCCAGTAATAAGATTTTCATTCAAATACCGGCGCTTCATGTAAAGAAAGACCTTGCTGATCTTTTAGAGATAAAATAGGCTCGCCCTCAAAAGGCCATACAATGCCGATTTCACTGTCATCAAATCGAACACATCGTTCAAATTCAGGGGCGTAATAATCGGTGGTTTTGTAGAGAAAATCAGCCGTTTCAGACAAGACTAAAAATCCATGTGCAAAACCCGCTGGCACCCAAAATTGACGATGATTTTCACCGCTTAACTCAACGCCATGCCATTGACCAAAAGTTGGAGACGTGCGACGCAAATCCACCGCCACATCAAACACGCGACCACTGGTAACTCGAACTAATTTCCCTTGTGGTTGCTGAATTTGATAATGCAAACCACGCAAGACATTCTGACTTGAGCGCGAATGATTATCTTGAACAAATGTCACATCTAAACCCGTTAAATTCTGAAATGTTTTTTGATTAAAACTTTCCATAAAAAAACCGCGTGAATCCCCAAATACGTTGGGCTCAAAAATCAATAGATCAGCAATAGGCGTTTTAATTAAATTCATAAATTATATAGCGTTTTATTATTAAAATAAGTTAGATGACACGTTTTATCGCATAAATACTCAGCGAGCTCACCAGTGCACTAGGCAATAAAACAATGATTAATGGATTGATATCGTAAATCAATCCCAAATGTCCAAAAATATGATCGACAATATTAAAGCTCATTCCTATTACAATCCCAATCATCATGCGTCCTCCTACATCAATTCCTCGCCTAATACCTATTACAAAAGGGGTGGCCACAATTAACATGACAAAAATAACCAACGGATTAAAGACACGTTCCCAAAAAGCCAATTGAAATTTCTGTGCCTTTTGATGATTATTTTTCAAAAAATCAATGTAATGCGATAAATCAATGAGTGATAAATTGTCAGGATTGACTACCGCTATTTGCATGAAATCGGGTGCAATGTTGGTTTGCCACATTTTCTGATTTTGCTTATTTGCCAGCATTTGTGTTGTTGAGATGGTCGATTGCATAATATCTTCAAGAAGCCATTCATTCGATTTAACATACACGGCATTTTGCGCATGAGTAACAGACTTTAAATGAGGCTGGTCTTGCAAAAATGTTGAATCGTAAATACTAATATCTGCAAGTTCCCCATTTTCTTTAACGTGACGAATATTGATAAATTGCTCACCTTCACGCAACCAAAGTCCATATTTTGCATGCATCACAAGCGGTTTATGTTGCGCAACTGCTCTTAGCATTTGCGCCTGAGCTTCAGTTGTAGGGGCAATCAACTCACTAATACAAAATGCAAAAATCGCCAAAATAATCCCAGCGACTAAAGTCGACCTTACAATCGCTAAAATGGACACTCCCGCTGCGCGCATAGCAACTAATTCACGATTATTCCCCATTGAACCTAATACAAACAAACTCCCGAGCAATGCCGAAGAAGGGACTAATTCATAACAAACACGTGGAGAGGTCAACGCAAGATAAGTAAAAATATCTGATAAATTATAACTTCCCTTCCCTAAACTTTTGAGTTCATCGGTTAACGTAAATAAATTAAATAACGTCAAAAGCAAAATCAAGGCAATAAAAGAACCTTTGAGAATTTCTTTTACAATATAGCGCGTTAACACATTCATACAGATTTACCACGATTTCCAAATGATTGTTTCAACCATTTCCAACCGTAAAAACGCGCTAACAAAAGACAGCCAAGCACAAGCAACAAACCATTCACGCTCGCCAAACCCATCCACGCTGGAATCGTCTGTTTTAATACCCAACTCTGTGAAACGCTTAGCAGATTTCCATAACTAAAATAAATGATAAATCCAATAAGCATATTTCCATAAACACCCCCACGCGGGGAAAGTTCCGCTAGCGGTACAGCAATAAATCCAAGCAATAAAATACCTAAAGGAATCGCAAATCGACGTTGTATTTCAGCTATATCAACGCTAGCGGAAGATTGCCAAAGGTCGCTAAATGCCGCGGCCTGTTTTCCACTCACTAAGGGCGAAACTTTCGTATCAATACGAACAGCATATTCATCAAATTTCTCAATCGCGTAATTCAAATCCCCTACTTTTCCTTGTACACGCTCACCTTGATTTAAAATAATGTACTGCCCGTCTTCTAAGTTAGCTAAATAGCCAGAATGTGCATTAATAATAGCTACGCTGTCATTTTGTCTATGCTGTACAAAAATATGCTCTAATTGTTTATCTGCCGTTATTTTTTCAACATAAAAAACGATATCGCCATGACTATATTCGCTGAATTTTCCAGCTACTAAGCCGCGTATATCGGCTGACTCTTGATCATGATGCGTGCGCAATTCAATTTGATTTTCTGCCCAAGGTGCCACATTCATAGACAAGTAACCAGCTCCAATACTTAATGGAAAAAGAACTAGAAAAATGGCGCGGTAAATGGTGAACACACCGCCACCCGCAGATGAAATAGCTGCCATTTCATTATCTCGATACATTCGCCCAAGCACCATCAGCAGAGCCATAAATGTTGCTGCGGGCAGAAACGTCACGCAGGCTATTAACATCTTTAGACCCAAAATAACTAGTAAGGTATCACTTGCAATTTGCCCTTCAATCACTTGATCAAGCACACGAATAAATTTTCGACTAACAATAATTACCACAAGGACTGATAGAACAGCCGATAAAGTTTTCACCAAATCGCGCATAATCATTTTATTTAAAACGCCAATCAAAAAAACATACTCCTCAAAATATTACACGCTAACAGATAACTTTTCATAACGCCAAAGCCACGCCACTAAAAAAACAGCTGGCAATCCAATCAATGATGCATACACAAAAAAATCAATATAACCAAAACGGTCTACGATTAATCCCGAAAAACCACCTAATAACTGTGCTGGAAATGTCATCAGCGAACTAAATAACGCATATTGCGTAGCAGTGTGACCACTACTGGTTAAACCTGATAAATAAGCAATAAATACAGCTGTCGCAAAACCACCACTTAAATTATCCGCGCTAATGACCGATGCGAGTATCGTCAAACTGGGTGGCGTATTTGCCATAAATGCAAACAATAAATTCGTACTAGCCGTGGCAATCGCGCCCAAAAACAATGGTCGCATCACGCCGTATCGCGCCACAAAAACGCCACCCAGCGTAGCTCCCGCAATCGTCATAAAAAAGCCGAATACTTTACCAATTTCTGCAATGTCTTTTTTATTAAAACCCAAATCTAAATAAAACGGATTTGCCATGACGCCCATAGTCACGTCACTCATTTTGTAAATGGCAATCAACAGTAAAATTAACCACGCCAAACTCCCCTGACGCGAGAAAAAATCGGTAAAAGGATGAATGACAGCATCACGCACTTGATTTATAAATGATGTTTTCGAAATATCAACAACTGATTGTTCAACAATCGGTGCAGGCAAACAAAGTGTGGTGATAACACCTAAGCTCATTAGTGCAGCCATCACATAATAGGAAATGTGCCAGTTATAAAACTCTGCAATATAAAATGAACCCGCGCCTGCTACTAAAAGTGCTAATCGATAGCCTAACACATACGTTGCCGCCATCGCACCTTGATAATTGAGTTGAGTGGATTCAATACGAAATGCATCAATACTCACGTCCTGTGTTGCTGAGCAAAAAGCAACCAGTACCGCGCAAGCGGCAATAATCGTTAATTGCGTATGCGAATCCGTACTCGCCATGCCAATTAAACCAGCCATAATTCCGAGCTGAGCTACCAGCATCCAACTTCGACGCTGTCCTAAAAGTCGTGTTAATACCGGTAAACGGACTTTATCCACAACAGGTGACCAAAGGATTTTGACCGAATAAGTCACACTGACCCAACTAAAAAAACCAATGACAGAGCGTTCAACGCCCTCATCACGCAGCCACGCAGAAAGCGTTGAAAAAACGAGCAAATAAGGAAGTCCCGCAGAAAATCCCAGCGCAATCATACTCAATACACGCGACTGCATATAAACAGCAAAGGCGTTGCGCCAAGTTTTGGGTTTATTATTTTTCAAATTCATCTCGTAATTTCATCGCACGTTTTTTTCTATTGTAGCCAATGGAGAAATCATGCGTCGCATCTCGAATACGGCGCAAAAGTAACATCATACGCGTATTCTGGTTAAAAATAAGAGGATCTGATTTCAATGGAAAGTAAATTTCTTCTTGTTTTTTTGCTAATCCAATGAGCGGAATGGATAAATCTAACGCATTGAGTGCATGAAACGCCGCATTCACTTGTCCAAGTCCCCCATCAATCACAATCAAATTGGGCAATGACTTTTCTTCTTCCATCAGTCGCGTATATCGACGCGTCACCACTTCTCGCATACTGGCAAAATCGTCTGCGTGCACCACTGTTTTGAGTTCAAAGTGGCGAAATCCGTTTTTATTGGCTTTCATATCAATAAATTGGGTCATGCCCGATACGATATGCTCATTACCTAAATTGGAAATATCAAAACATTCAATCACACGTGGCAATGTTTCTAAGTTCAATGCCTGTTGCAAATCAAAAAGCGCACTGTCGTGATCAATATTGCTTTCACTATTTTTTTCCGCTAATTTTACCAGTGCCAGTTTATTTCCACGCAGCGGCAATGTGAAGACAACCTTTCCACCACGCAACTGTGACAATACCGTTTCCAAACTCTCTTTTTCTGCGTCATCCCCCCAAATGGGTTGATTGACAATAATTTCATGAGGCAGCGTATTTGTTTGATAAAACGCCATCACAAACGCTTGTTTGATTCGTGTTTCGTAATCTACGCAAAAATTTTGCTTAGTGGATAATACACCACGTTTGATCCCAAATCGTACAATGTGCATTTGCTCACCTTGTCGATCAAACGCAATCACATCTTGATTTTGCGTATTTTGAGCGTCAATAATTTGCTTTTTCTCGAGATTTTGCAGTCGATTGAGTTGATTTCGAATTTCAAGCGCTCGCTCAAACTTTTGCTCATCGGAAGCTCGTTGCATTTCACTTGTTAAAAATCTCAGTGTTTCTTTTAAATTCCCATTTAATAATTGCCTCGCGCGATCTACCTGCTTTGCGTATTCGATTTGGCTGACATTACCAATACACGGAGCAGTACAGCGATGAATATGGAAATTTAAACACGCCTTTTTCGGAAGTGTTTTGCAATCGCGTAATTTAAAAATCTGAATCACCATTCTCTGCAATTCAGCACGCAGGTGCCCGTCCGTATAAGCACCGAAAACCTCCATTTTAGCGGTCGGTTTGCGTGTCGTAAAAATACGAGGATACGCATCTTTACTCAATGCAATATAGGCAAACGTTTTAGCATCTTTGAGCGCGATGTTATATTTAGGCTGATACTGCTTAATTAAACGATTTTCCAGCATCAACGCTTCAACTTCGTTATCAACAATAATCCAGTCAATTTGCCGAATCTGCACCACTAGGCGCCGTGTTTTAATAGGCAATAAATGCTGACTGGAAAAATAGCTTTTCACGCGAGCGCGTAAATTTTTCGCTTTTCCACAATACAGCACATCGCCTTCGGCATTTTTGTATAAATAGACACCCGTTTTACTGGGAACGTCTGCCGACTTAAAATCGCGAATCGCGTCAATAAAAATCATAAGAAAATCAAAGCAAACGTTTCAAAAACTCGCCTGTGTACGAATGCCCTATTTTTGCGACTTCTTCGGGTGTACCTTGCGCAATAATTTCACCGCCACCATTGCCGCCTTCATAGCCTAAATCAATAAGATAATCGCAACTTTTGATGACATCTAAATTATGTTCAATCACAAAAATTGAATGCCCTTTATCCACTAAACTATTAAGTACGCCAATTAAGCGTTTTGTATCATCAAAATGCAACCCCGTTGTTGGCTCATCAAGCATATAAACAACGTGCCCACGTTTACTTTTGCTGAGTTCTTTTGTGATTTTGATGCGCTGACTTTCTCCACCTGAAAGCGTGGTCGAACTTTGCCCAAGTTTAATATAGCCAAGTCCCACAGCAAGCAGAGTTTGCAGTTTTTTGTTGATAGATGGAATCGCTTGAAAGAAAACAGCCGCTTCTTCGACTTCCATATTCAGCACTTCGGCAATATTTTTGCCCTTATAAAACACACTCAACGTTTCTTTATTATAGCGTTTTCCGTGACAATCACTGCATTCCACATACACATCGGGCAAAAAATTCATCTCAATTTTCAGCAACCCGTCACCTTGACACGTTTCGCAACGCCCGCCTTTGACATTAAACGAAAACCGCCCTTTTTCATAACCACGCATTTTAGCTTCTTGGGTTTGGGCAAATAAATCACGGATTTCATCAAATAATTTTGTATACGTCGCGGGGTTACTGCGTGGGGTTTTACCAATGGGATCTTGATTGATAATAATCACGTTATTGATACAACTTGGCAACGTAATCGATTCAAACTCACCAATATTGCCCTCAATTTGTTCACCAAACGTTTGACGCAGATACGGCATCACGGTTTGATTGATTAATGTACTTTTCCCCGAACCCGAAACGCCTGTAATGCCACATAAAACGCCTAACGGCAATTTCACATCCACATTTTTTAGATTATTTTCTTTCGCGCCAATCACTTCAATAAAATCAGTAGCAACACGTCTTTTTTCAGGCACCACAATACGAAGTTCACCGTTTAAATAGCGCCCTGTTAAACTGTTGGGATTGGCCATGATTTGCGCAGGCGTTCCTTTTGCCGTGATATGACCACCATAAATTCCCGCACCTGGGCCAATATCAATCACATAATCTGCGGCTAGGATAGTATCTTCATCATGTTCAACAACAATTAATGTATTACCCAAATCACGCAACCGATGCAACGTTTCAATCAACTTCACATTATCGCGCTGATGCAAACCAATACTTGGCTCATCTAAAATATACAGCACGCCCATTAAATTACTGCCAATTTGCGTAGCTAACCGAATACGCTGCGCTTCACCACCAGACAGCGTTTTTGCGCTGCGCGAAAGCGTCAAATACCCAAGACCGACATTATTCAAAAAACCTAAACGCTCGTTAATTTCTTTTAAAACTTGCTTTGCAATGAATAAATCTTTGCTATTGAGCTTGTCTGGTAGCGCTAAAAAGAATTTTGCGGCATTTTCAATGCTCATATCGGTGACATCGATAATACTTTTATGGTCAATTTGTACGGCAAGCACGACAGGCTGAAGGCGTTTGCCTGCGCAACTCAAACAGGGTTTGTATTGCATATATTTTTCAATTTCTTTTTTGCGCCATTCACTTTCGGTTTGTTTATAAAGCCGTAACGTTTGCGGAATAATGCCCTCATAACCGTCATCGAGTTTCATCGACTCACCGTTTGACCATCTACCCGCTAAAGGCTCAATCGTCCCGTAAAGCAGCGCATTTAATTGCGTTGGACTAAATTCACCCAATGGCGTCCACACATCAAAACCAAATTCGCGCCCCACCACACTAATTTGTTGCGCTCGCCACGCCAAATCCATTTTATTGTAAATGGCAAGACCGCCTTCCATAATGGATTTTGTTTTATCGGGAATCAGCAAATCGACCGATAACTGGGTAATTTCGCCTAAACCATGACATTCACTACACGCGCCAAAGGGACTATTAAACGAAAACATACGCGGCTCTAAGCTTTCAAACACCAATTTAGGGTGTTTCACGCACGCTCCAAAGGTGCTGTAAACTGTCTCACTGGCAGCGCGTTGCAGCTCTTTTTTCTTTTCACCAGTTACATTTTTATCAATGATAATCATGCGCTCTTTGCCTAGCGATAGCGCCTGCTCCACTGCGTCATTGATACGTGAACGCTCATCTTCATCGATGGTCACGGTATCAATCACCGCTTCAATCCAATGTTTTTCGTAACGCTCAAGTGTTAAATCATCTTTAATAGTATCTGCATCATAGATAATTTGATCCACGCGAATTTTACTAAAACCTTGTTTGCGCAAATCATCAATCACTTGTTCGTGCGTCCCTTTTTGACCATTAATCATAGGAGCAAGAAAAATCAATGTTTCACCTTGTTGCGCCATAATTAAGCGTGTAATATTTTCAGCACTTTGCGGTTTCACTTCGCTGTGGCATTTAGGGCAATGATGGACGCCAATTCGTGCAAATAATAAACGCAAATAATCGTAAATTTCCGTCACTGTCCCTACAGTGGAGCGTGGATTTTTACTGGTGGTTTTTTGCTCAATGCTAATAGCGGGCGATAAACCTTCGATACTATCGACATCAGGCTTATCCATTAAACCGAGAAATTGCCGCGCATACGCAGATAAACTTTCAACATAACGCCGCTGACCTTCAGCGTAGAGGGTATCGAAAGCAAGCGTGGATTTTCCCGATCCCGAAAGTCCTGTGATGACAATTAACTTATTGCGTGGAAATTCAACATCAATATTTTTTAAATTATGTTCGCGCGCGCCTTTAACAATGATACTGTCTTTCATAATCCAATAGCCTGAAGGGAAATTTAAATGAAATCGAAGAAAAAAATAACCGGTGGTTTTAACATGATTGTGCAACGTTTTTTCAAAAATTAATACCCATGTATTTTACACTTAACGCGCCCTATTCGCCTTCCGTTAGCCAAGAAGAAGCCATTGATACGTTAACGAAAAACTTTCGTTGCGCAAAAAAGCAAACTTTACTTGGAATCACAGGCAGCGGTAAAACATTTGTCATGGCCAATATGATTGTTGCACTGCAAAAACCTACGCTTATTATTGCGCACAACAAAACACTCGCTGCACAGTTATTTACCGAACTAAAAGAATTATTCCCTCAAAATCGCGTGGAATATTTCGTGTCATTTTACGATTATTATCAACCTGAATCCTATCTACCGACCACTGATACTTACATTGAAAAGGATTCTAGCGTCAACGTGGCTATTGAAAAAATGCGACTACATGCTGTGTCGAGTTTAGTGAGTCGCAACGATACGATTATTGTGGCAAGTATTAGCTGTATTTACAGTTTAGGCAACCCAAACGACTTTCGTTCAATGGCCGTGCCGCTTAAAACGGGAAAACCACTTAAACGCTCGGACTTGCTTAAATCGTTACTCACGATTCAATATGAACGCAATGACAGCGCCCTTGCCCCGGGAAAATTTAGAGTACGCGGGGATGTAATTGATATTATTCCTGCATATGAAAGTAATATTTTGCGTGTGACACTTGAAGATAATTGCATTACATCAGTGAAAGAAATGGATCCACTGACAGGGGATTTAATCACTAAAATCGATGAAACTGTCCTGTATCCAGCCAAGCAATATGTCATTCCAGAAGAAAAAAAGCAACGCGCACTTACTTCAATTCGAGAAGAATTAATAAGTCATCTTCCAACACTGCCTCCACTTGAAGCACAACGTTTAAAACAACGAATTGAATACGACTTAGAAATGATTGCTGAAATTGGCTATTGCTCAGGCATTGAAAATTACAGCCGCAATTTTGAAGATAGAAATGCGGGTGAACCACCTTATACTCTCATGGATTATTTTGATGGCGACTATTTTTTAATTATCGATGAAAGTCATCAAACTCTGCCCCAATCACGTGCCATGTTTAACGGCGATTATGCGCGTAAAAAAAATTTAGTGGATTATGGCTTTCGTCTTCCTAGCGCGTTTGATAATCGCCCCCTAAAATTTGATGAATTTGAAAGTAAAATGGCCACGACGCTTTTTGTATCAGCCACGCCAGCCGATTATGAAATTGCTAAAAGCAACCATGTTGTCGAATTAATTACGCGCCCAACAGGACTGCTTGATCCTGTCATTATTGTTCATCCTATAACGGGACAAATGACACATTTAATTGAACAAGCTAAGCTAGCCATTGCGCAAAATACGCGAGTGCTCATCACCACATTAACCAAGCGAATGGCAGAGGATTTAACCAATTTCCTCGCAAAAGAAATGCTCAAAGTGCGCTATATTCACAGCGACGTCGATAATTTAGAACGTATTGAATTGATTCGTCAACTGCGCGTTGGGGAATACGATATTTTGATTGGTATCAATTTACTGCGTGAAGGATTGGACTTGCCCGAAGTGAGTTTAGTGGCCATTTTAGACGCGGATAAAGAAGGTTTTCTGCGAGATGAACGCAGTTTAATTCAAACGATCGGTCGCGCCGCGCGAAATAGTGAAGGCAAAGTGATTTTTTATGCAGACAGCATCACAAAATCCATGCAAAATGCGATGACAATCACGCAAAATCGACGTGAACAACAAATTCTTCATAATCAAAAATATAACATTACACCGCAAACCATTATAAAATCGGTTAACGAACAAAAAAGTAAAATCAAAGGAACCAAACACTTAAGTAAAATTGATATTGAACGCCAGCTTATTGAACTTGATGCTCAAATGCGTGTTTGTGCGGCGCAACTTGATTTTGAAAAAGCCATTGAATTGCGCGATAGAATTGAACAATTAAAGAAAGCACAATAAATTCCTATACTCAAGGCACGTTATGACGCTTCCTAAACCACCCTGTTTTTTTCGACAATACGCACCCATTCTGGGCGTAATAATTTTAGTCTGGCTAAGTTTTTGCGTATTACAGCAATTTCTTATCCCACTGATATGGGCATTAATTATTGCGTATGTTACGTACCCCATTTATGAAAAAATATTAGATTTTTTTAATGGGAAAGCCATATTAAGCGCGGCAACATTGACAAGCGCTGTATCGGCTATTGTCATTTTGGTGTGTTATAACTTACTTAATGTGCTTCAAGAAGAACTATGGAACACCTACACGCAACTGATTACCACGTTTGGAACACATTCTTTTCAGCTTCCAGAAAGTATTCGACACATTCCCTATTTGGGGGACTATTTAGAAAATCGGCTCAATCATTTGTTAAATAATCGCGCGGCACTCAATGAACATCTTATTGCCTGGGCGAAATACAGTTTACAGCTTTTTGGTGAAGGACTACGTCATGCTGGAAAGTTGATTATTGAATTCTGTTTTGTGTTAATTACGGTATTTTTTTGTTTCCGCGATGGCAAAACATGGCTGATCCAATTACAAATGGCTATGGGTTACTTTTTTGATGACGAGCAAGGAATTTATTTAAAAACGCTTGGCCATACC
>CAJBJW010000033.1 GCA_903953455.1 uncultured Pseudomonadota bacterium
CGTTAGCTGAGATCAACTGGTCCTCAAGGGCAATGACAATTAGACGCACACACACACTCGTTTGGCACACACACACTCGTTTGGAGATGTCTAGCAAGCGGGGCTCCCCTAAAATCTTTTTCCACGAGCCGAAACTGTGGAAAATCTTCTCTCCGTCCCGGTATTCACCATTCGCCTAGAGAGTTGTGTAGTTGGAGCCTGGGCGTAGGAGACATCAGTTAACACCAGACGTAGTGTACACACACATTCACCCTAGACGTATAGTCCATATACGGCTTGTGGTTTGTCTAAACTGCCCATTGCTCGTCGCAACTGGGCTTTTGTCAAGCTCTTGTTTCTTATGGCTGCCTCATCGTTTACCGCGTAGGCCGGTTACCTGCACCAGTAATTAAATCGTTTGGGCGTATTTTAAATTATTTACCGCCAATGAATTCAAAAATGTCTAGCACTAGCACTATATCTAATGTTGCGCTTGATTATCCTTCATATAATGTGGAAATTATGCATTTTTTTCTGGAAGGAATCATAACTGGAACGAATTTACCCAATCGGGATGTGTTGCGCAAGAGCAACAAGTTGAAACCGATTCAAGACAAAACTCGGGTGTACACGTTCAAATCCACCCCCGATTATAACCTGAATTACGACAAATTGCTGGAACGTCTGTATTACAAGTACCCGTGCCATTTGACACCAAATGCGAAGATGACCAAAGAAGAGAAGAAGGCGATCACAGATGCTGCTACTGGAGCTTTATTCAGTGATTGCATGAATGCTGCGATTGGCGCATCCACACCTACCAAATCGCATTCCATCATTTGCGCAGTAGCCATTGCCACGAGAGCGTTTATTACGACGAAAGTGTCAGGACCAGCACCACCAGCCGCTTCGCTTAGTCCTGCCCAAATATTAAATATCCTATTCAATGACATTGATTTTGGCGGCCGTAATACTGAATTGAAACCACAAATTCAAACACAGTTGAATGCATACAATGTGGCAAACCAACTAAATCCGTTAATCGGTGCCGCATGTGCGGCAGGAGATGCCGTGTACGCCGCAGCCAAGCTTGCGATTACGAAATATGTGAAAGATAACCCCGTTGGACAAACGGATCCAGCATTGGCTGCAATAAAAAAAGCAATGGATTCCGTGATAGATAATTTGGACAACTTTGCCGCGTTTGCATATGACAATGACACGCTGCTTTCTTTGTTGAAGTACAGCGACAGGGCACAGGCGGTTGATCAAACAAGTGCAACTGCGACTCCTATGAAAATTAATGATGAAAACCTCATGCCCGAAGCCGACTATTTGAAAACATTGTACAAAAAAAGCGCAACAACAAAAGAAGAAAAGTCTGATAAAGATAAATTTGAAACCGTGCATGACGATGACCTGTACGTCATTTGCGGCCCGGTGTATTTTGATTACACTTGGATATTCAAGCAAAACCCGGAATTGATTAAACACATTTTGGGTGAAATGAGCGAGAAAGATTTGAAAGAGCTGAACCAAGGATGGACGCCGGTGGAAGATCCGCTCACTGAAAATAAATACCACATTCATCCGAAACCAGACTTGTCTTACCCAAAAATGCGGTTTGATAATCCAACTGAATTGCCGAAGCAACGCAATGCAAGTTATATGAATACAGACGTAACCAATTGGAAAGAAAAATATGTTAATCCTAAACCAGTAATGAAAAAGCAAAAACTTATAGGTATTGTAGAA
>CAJBJW010000034.1 GCA_903953455.1 uncultured Pseudomonadota bacterium
ATACCGTAATGAAATTTGTGATTAACCGTGAATCGCTATTAACGCCACTTCAGCAACTTGTTAGTGTGATTGAAAAACGTCAAACCATGCCGATTCTCTCAAATGTGTTGCTTGTGATTGAAAATGAGCAATTAACGATGACTGGCACAGATTTAGAAGTTCAGCTGATTGCTAAACTGGATTTACCAAGTGCAACGGATGGAGCAATTACGGTACCCTCTCGTAAATTCTTAGATATTTGTCGTCTTCTTCCAGTGGGATCTGAAATTCGTTTTGAACAAATTGACGATAAAGTAAAAATTACGTCGAATCGCAGCCGTTTTTCGCTGAATTGCTTACCAGCTGAAAATTATCCTGACTTCCCAGAAGACGAGTTAGATCATCAGTTCATCATCAACGCTGGGCAATTTAAACGCGCTTTAGAAAAAACCACGTTCTGTATGGCCAATCAAGACGTACGGTATTATCTCAATGGCTTATTGCTTCATATTTCCAACAATAAACTGGAGTTAGTCGCGTCAGATGGGCATCGATTGTCTATTTACGAAGATCAGCTTGAAATGGCAACAGGATTTGAAGCCAGAATTATTTTGCCCCGTAAAGGTGTTTTAGAACTCGCCAAATTACTTGACGACAATGAAGCAGAATTGAAAATTGAGTTTTCAAGCAGCAGTATTCGAATTTTTATTAAACACTTAATTTTTTCTGCAAAATTGGTCGATTCTAAATATCCTGATTTTAGCAAAGTGTTTGCACAAACGTTTTTGAGTCCACTTGAGATTGAAAAAGCCGTTTTGAAAAACGCACTCACCCGCGTTGCTATTTTGTCGAACGAAAAATTTAAAGGCTTAACATTCGATATCAATACGGAATATTTAAAAATCAGCACACACAACCCAGAGCACGATGAAGCAGAAGAAGAATTAGCGATTATCTATGACGATGAACCGCTATCCATTGCGTTCAATGCGCAATATTTATCAGATGCAATGTCAAATTTAGATGGTGATACAGCGCTACTTACCATTGCAAGCGACGCAAGTAGTTGCTTTATCAACGAGCCGGTTAATGATAAATACAAATTTATTGTCATGGCAATGCGCTTATAACTACTGCTATTAAGCGTCTTAAAGGCTATAATGAACGGCTAAGCAGCGTTTACGCTTTAAAGCGATATGTTTCAACAAAAAAATCAGCAATGGGAAGAATAGACATCGTTATGAGTAATCCAATCGATCAATACGACAGTAGCAATATTCAAGTGCTTAAAGGGTTAGATGCTGTGCGCAAAAGACCTGGAATGTACATTGGCGACACCGATGATGGTTCGGGTTTACATCACATGGTCTTTGAGGTGGTGGATAACTCTATTGACGAGGCACTAGCAGGATATTGCAAAGAAGTTCGCGTTATTATTCAGATAGATGGATCTGTTAGCGTGTCTGATGATGGTCGAGGAATTCCTGTTGATATTCATGAAGAAGAAGGCCGATCTGCCGCTGAAGTGATTATGACGGTTCTTCACGCAGGTGGAAAATTTGACGATAATGCCTACAAAGTCTCTGGTGGTTTGCATGGCGTGGGCGTTTCAGTGGTTAACGCGTTATCTGAAGAATTACATCTTGAAGTTCGTAAGAACGGACAACTCTACAAACAAAGCTATAAAAATGGTGAGCCAGTGGCTCCTCTTGCGGCGTTTGGAAGTGTGGAGGGCACAGGGACATCTATTCGTTTTCTGCCCAGTAAAGTGACGTTTGCAGACGTAGAATTTCATTACGATATTTTGGCAAAACGCTTGCGAGAATTATCATTTTTAAATTCAGGTGTTCGCATTAGCTTGCATGATCAACGCAATGATCGTGAAGATGTGTTTGAGTTTGAAGGTGGTATCAGCGCATTTGTCACGCATTTAAATAAAAATAAAACACCTCTCTTTCCAGAAGTTTTCTATTTCACCGCAGAAAAAGAAGGTGTTACCGTTGAAGTGGCGATGCAGTGGAATGATTCGTATCAAGAAAATGTATTTTGCTATACAAATAATATTCCACAGCGCGATGGCGGCTCACATTTAGCAGGTTTTCGTAGTGCTTTAACGCGTACCGTGAATCAGTACATCGAAGGCAACGGTTTAGCCAAAAAAGAAAAAGTATCAACAACCGGTGATGACGCTCGTGAAGGTTTGACTGCGGTATTGTCGGTTAAAGTGCCTGACCCTAAGTTTTCGTCGCAAACCAAAGATAAACTGGTTTCCTCTGAGGTAAAACCGCTCGTTGAATCAACAATGAACGAAAAATTGCAGGAGTTTCTTCTTGAAAAACCGCAAATTGCTAAATTAATTGTTGGAAAAATTATCGATGCTGCGCGTGCCCGTGATGCTGCAAGGCGTGCCCGTGAGATGACACGTCGTAAAACGACGCTCGATATTGCCGGGTTACCTGGAAAATTGGCTGATTGCCAAGAAAAAGACCCTGCATTATCTGAATTATTTTTAGTGGAAGGGGATTCCGCGGGTGGTTCTGCAAAGCAAGGGCGTGATCGTCGCACACAAGCCATTTTGCCGCTGAAAGGGAAAATTTTAAACGTGGAAAAAGCACGTTTTGATAAAATGATTTCCTCTGAAGAAGTGGGTACGTTAATTACGGCACTGGGTTGCGGCATTGGTAAGGATGAATATAATCTCGACAAACTACGTTATCACCGCATTATTATCATGACCGATGCTGACGTGGATGGTTCGCATATTCGTACCTTATTGCTGACGTTTTTTTATCGTCAACTGCCTGAAATAGTTGAAAAAGGGTATATTTATATTGCGCAACCTCCCCTCTACAAAGTCAAAAAAGGCAAGCAAGAGCATTACGTGAAAGACGATGCAGAATTAAATCGTTATTTAATTCAACTGGCGCTTGAAAAAGCGCAGTTAATCACGCACCCAAGCAGTCCAGCGATTCAAGGTCAAGGCTTAGAAAAACTCGCTCAAGCGTTTTTGGATGTGAATACCATTATTACGCGTTTAGCACGTCGTTATGACGATATTTTCTTAGATCAATTCTGCTATGTTGCACCCTTGAACGAAGAAATTAAAGCCTCTGCACAATCAATACAAGCATGGCTCGATAATATTCACGCTCGATTAACTTTAGCGGGCGGACTTGCAGAGTTCACAAGCGAACTCGATTATCTTAGTGCTGATGATTTTAAAATCACGATAAGCAAACGCAAACACGGCACCAGTAAAGTTTTTGTCTTGCCAACAGTTTTCTTTAACAGCATTGATTATCAACGTATTTCAGCGTATGCCAATGAAACCGCAGGAATGTTTAATGCAGAATCTGTGATGCTTATGGGTGAGCGTCAACAATCGGTTGATAATTTCAAGCAGGCGTTTGAGTGGATGATGCGCGAAATCAAAAAGGGACAAACCATTCAGCGCTACAAAGGACTCGGAGAGATGAACCCAGAGCAACTTTGGGAAACGACACTGGACAGTAATAATCGTCGTTTATTGCAAGTGCGTATTGAAGACGCGATTGCAGCGGATGAAATTTTCACCACGCTCATGGGTGACGTGGTTGAACCTCGTCGTGATTTTATTGTGAAGCATGCGCTTGATGTGTCAAATTTGGACGTGTAATTATGCTGGCCTACCCTGCTATTGACCCTGTTGCTGTTTCTATTGGTTTTGTCAAAATTCATTGGTACGGCATTATGTACCTTATTGGATTTGCAGCTGTTTTATTACTCGGGCAGCAACGCGCAAAACAAGCGTGGTCGCCTATCAAACCAGACGTTGTTGAAGATCTGGTGACTTATGGTGCGATGGGGGTTATTTTAGGTGGGCGAGTTGGTTATATCTTATTTTATAATTTTGGTGAATTTTTAAGTAATCCACTGATTTTATTGAAAATTTGGCAGGGTGGCATGTCGTTTCATGGCGGAATGCTCGGTGTTTTTGTCGCTATGGCGTGGTTTGCGAAAAAACAGCAATGTACACTTTGGCAACTCACTGATTTTATAGCGCCGATGGCACCCCTTGGCTTAGGTGCGGGGCGTATTGGAAACTTCATCAATTCAGAACTTTGGGGGAAACCTACGGATGTGCCTTGGGCGATGATTTTTCCTAATGGTGGATTGATTGCACGTCATCCGTCACAGCTTTATGAAGCCTTTTTGGAAGGCTTGGTGTTGTTTTTGATTCTGTGGATTTATACGCACAAGCAACGACCCGTAATGGCGGCGACTGGACTTGCGGTGGCGCTTTATGGTTGTTTTCGCTTTTTTATCGAGTTTTTCAGAATGCCGGATGCGCATTTGGGGTATTTAGCCCTCGATTGGGTGACGATGGGGCAGATTTTATCGACACCGATGATGATTATTGGTGGTGCTTTAGTGGTTTTAGCGTATAAAAAGCAACGTCAAGCATGAAAAATTATCTCGAATTACTTGAAAAATTGTTAAGTGAAGGCACTTTAAAAGGTGACCGAACGGGTAGCGGGACGTTGTCGATGTTTGGTTATCAAATGCGTTTTGATTTAGCAGCTGGTTTTCCTCTTATTACAACTAAAAAAGTGCATTTAAAATCCATTATTCATGAATTACTGTGGTTTTTAAATGGTGACACCAATAATAATTTACTCGAGTCACAGGGCGTTTCCATTTGGCGTGAATGGGCGGATGAGCATGGTGAGCTCGGTGCAATTTACGGTAAACAATGGCGTTCTTGGATGCTACACAACGGTGAGTCAATTGATCAAATTGCCCAAGTAGTTGACCAAATCAAAACCAATCCTAATAGTCGTCGAATGGTCGTGAGTGCTTGGAATGTGGCTGATTTGCCAGATGAAAAAATGAGTCCTCAAGATAATGTTTCACAAGGGAAAATGGCGCTTGCCCCTTGTCATGCTTTTTTTCAATTTTATGTTGCAGATGGGAAGCTTTCTTGTCAACTTTATCAACGCAGTTGTGACACATTTATTGGTTTACCGTTTAATATTGCCAGTTACGCCCTACTCACCATGATGATTGCTCAGCAATGCGATTTACAATTAGGTGAATTTGTGTGGACAGGCGGCGATGTGCATTTATATTTAAATCATCAAGAACAAGCGAAAATCCAACTTTCTCGCACGCCTCATACGTTGCCTACGATGAAAATTAAGCGTAAACCGGATTCAATTTTCGATTATCAGTATGATGATTTTGAATTAATAGGCTACGATGCCGATACACATATCTTTGCCCCTATTGCTATTTAAGAGGTTTATTTGTGACGTATTTTGACTCTAGACGTTTTAGTGTATTTATCTTGTTATTCTTGCTTGCAGGTTGCGCGTCTGAGCCTGTTATACGCCCGAGTAAACCCTCACCTACGGATACGGGAAAAACACCTAATTACAGTCAAGCACGTCCCATTACTGGGGTTTATGCAAATCAACCGGCGGTGAATGATTTTGTCGCGCATATGGTGCATGATTATGGTTTTTCAGAAGATTATTTAAATTCATTATTTTCTCAAGCCAATAAATTAGATTCTGTTGTGCGACTCGAGGTTGATCCTTTTGTGCCACCAAAACCTAAATATCAAGGTCCTATTTCAACAGAGCCTGTTATTCCTCCAAAGCCGACACCTACACCTGGTTGGGGAAGTTATCGTCGGCAATTTATTGATGAAACGCATATCAATAATGGCGTACGTTTTTGGCAAGACAACGAGGCCGCATTGCAACGCGCAGCGGCAACTTATCATGTTGATCCTGAATATATCGTCGGCATTATTGGCGTTGAAACGTATTTTGGGCGTAATGTGGGGAAAACTAACACGTTTGATGCGTTGAGTACGCTCGCTTTCTTTACATTACGTCGCTCTGAATATTTCACCAAAGAATTAGAAAATTTCTTACTGATGACTCAAGAAGAGCGTTGTGAACCTCGAAAAATCATTGGATCGTGGGCGGGTGCGATGGGACTTGGGCAATTTATGCCAAAAAGTTTCCGTAAACTTGCCGTCGATTTTAATGGGGATGGCAAGCGTGATTTGTGGAATTCAGAAGACGCTATTGGAAGTGTTGCGCATTACTTTAATACGTCTGGTTGGAGATTTAATGATTTGGTTGCTACGCCCGCAAGTGGCGGTAATGTAAATGGAGATTACGTTATTTTAGGGACAGATAACGGCAATGAATTTTGGGCGATTGGTGATAATTTCAAAACCATCAAAAAATATAACAGTAGCAATAAATACGCTATGGCTGTGCATCAACTCGGTCAAACGATCAAGCAGCGTTATTTAATGCGAAAATAAGCATAAACTACATTTTAATTTTAGACAGTAATCAGAGACGACTATGGCATTGTATTGTGGAATTGTAGGTTTACCTAACGTAGGTAAATCAACGTTATTTAACGCGCTCACCAAAGCGAAAATTGCAGCAGAAAATTACCCTTTCTGTACGATTGATCCTAATGTTGGGGTTGTTGCTGTGCCAGATCCTCGTCTTGATGCTTTATCAGAAATTGTTAAACCTGAGCGTGTTCTGCCAACGACTATTGAATTTGTTGATATTGCGGGTTTAGTTGCTGGTGCGTCAAAAGGGGAAGGTCTTGGTAATAAATTTTTAGCCAATATTCGTGAAACGGACGCTATTGCACATGTCGTGCGTTGTTTTCAAGATGACAATGTGGTGCATGTAGCGGGTAAAATTGATCCGCTGTCTGATATTGAAGTTATCAATACAGAATTAGCGCTTGCAGATATGGCGTCTGTTGAAAAAGCATTAGTTAAATGTGCCAAAGTAGCAAGAACAGGTAATAAAGAGGAATTAGTCAAAAAAGGCGTTTTAGAGCGCATTTTTAATCAATTAGATTCCGGTGAGCCAGCGCGAACATTGGATTTGGATGACGAAGAACGCGCCATGGTTAAAGATTTATGTTTAATGACACTTAAACCCACCATGTACATTGCTAACGTCCAAGATGATGGTTTTGAAAATAATCCCTTACTGGATAGCGTTCGTACTTTTGCTCAAAAAGAAGGTGCTCGAGTCGTTCCCATTTGCGCGGCAATTGAAGCGGAAATTGCGCAACTTGATGATGATGAAAAGAAAGAATTTTTAGATGATTTAGGCATGGCAGAAGCTGGTCTTGATCGCGTCGTGCGTGCGGGTTATGAATTGCTTGAATTGGCTACTTATTTTACTGCTGGCGTCAAAGAAGTTCGCGCATGGACGATTCCTGTCGGAGCAAGTGCGCCACAGGCTGCTGGCGTCATTCATAGCGATTTTGAGCGCGGTTTTATTCGTGCTGAAGTTATTTCTTATGACGATTTCATTGCGTTTAAAGGCGAACAAGGTGCAAAAGACGCGGGTAAATGGCGTCTTGAAGGCAAAGATTATGTCGTAAAAGACGGTGATGTGGTTCATTTTCGTTTCAATGTTTGACAAAATTAGCGTCAATATTTATAATTAATAGATAATTACGGCGATGTAGCTCAGTTGGTTAGAGCGTGGGATTCATAACCCCAAGGTCGGTGGTTCGACCCCACCCATCGCCACCAAATATATCAAAGGCTTAGAGTAAAATCGAAGCCTTTTTTATGCTCGTTGAAAAAATACTCCAATTTTGCTCCATCTCAAAATAAAACCCCACAACAAACCGCAACAAGTGACGATAAAATCGTCATCGTTTTGCATTCATTTCAGTTGTATAATCTCAACCAAAATCATTGCTGAAAAATAGCAACTTATGGTCTATCCAATTATTCAAATTCCCGATAACGCAGCCGATTTACCCGAACAACAAGGTACCAAAACAAAGTATTGGGTACGATTGAAAAATGATAACCAAAAAATGCTGTTCAAAATCGGGCGTGAAAATACAGGTGAAAATTGGGCTGAAAAGGTAACGTGTGAATTAGCTGAAC
>CAJBJW010000035.1 GCA_903953455.1 uncultured Pseudomonadota bacterium
AGTTGCTGGCTCTACTTGTTGTTACATATTCAATATAAATTCATAGGATATACAGTGTATATCCTATGAATAGCATTAAGGTGGTACCGTACCACCTTCTCAATTAAGCAGCACGCTTTAATATATTGGCTACAGTAGACGGATACCAATTACCACCTCTAACAGTCTTAACGCCCAGTTCATTGAGTTTATCCGCGATGGATTGCAGAGTTTGTCCACCTTCTTTGTAACTAACTATGGTACTCATGACGCTTGTCGCAAACTCATTAGCATTTTTACGATTAGTGGCATTACTAAGTAACCGCGCTTCATCTAAATTAATAGGATTACCGAGCTTTCTACCACTGTCTTTGAGTACCTTTAAAGCTGATTTAGTACGAGAACTAATGAGTTCACGCTCTTTTTCACTTAGTGCGGCATAGAGGTGCAACATGAACGGGTCTGCATCTTTGCCAAGTTGCGTAACTATAAACTTTACTTTTTGTTCCATTAAGCCACTTATGAATGAAACATTACGTCCTAATCTATCCAACTTCGACACTATTAGTACTGCACCTTCTTTTTTAGCATGTTGTAGTGCTTTAGCTAGGATGGGTCGCTTATCTAATGCATCTTTGCCACTACCTGTTTCAACTTCACTATAGTGCTTTATCACTTCATAGTTTTCTGTGCTGCAAAAATCTTGGACTGCGTTTAATTGAGCTTCTAATCCCAACCCGCTTTTACCTTGTTCTTTTGTTGAAACGCGAGTGTAAATGATAGCTTTCATGATTATTACTCTACTGAGTGATGAATTTTTACAAATTATAAATGGTCATTTGTAGTTTGTAAATATAACCTAATGGGCATAAAAAAACCACAAACCCCGATTGAATGACGTTTGTGGCTTTTCCTTACCATTATTTTAAGAGAACACAGATGAAACACTATAAAACATCAACCTATAGTAAAACACAGAATCATTAAGTGTGGCAAGAGGGATAAGTGGGGCATTTCCTATTTAACTCTGCGCTGATGTGGACGACAATAATAAATTCCTAAAAATTAATCCCACACTCGCACTTCATGATCAAATCAGAACTAATTCAACGCCTTGCCATTAAACAACCCCATCTTCGCCATGATGACGTGGATTTAGCTGTTACCCTACTTTTGAATCAGCTAATCAATGAGTTAGCCAGTGGAGGACGAGTGGAAATACGAGGATTTGGAGCCTTCTCACTCAAGCATTACAAGACTAGACTTGGACGTAATCCAAGAACAGGTGAAACGGTTTCAGTCCCGCAAAGATATGGTGTCCATTTCAAGCCTGGGGGTGATATGAAAGCACGAGTGAATGCCTCAGCAAGTGAGTATAAGATTGTTAGGTAGGTGTATATCCTTCGTTCGTAGGATATATTTTATCCGCCTTTTGCTGTCGAATGTGTAAAACTAAATATCACCAAATGACACAGGATATGTTGATTCAAGTGAACACTATTAGCCCATGTTGACATTAGTTTCTTATTTGCAGGCGCATGACCCTGATCAAAATTTGCATCGATTTTATCGTATTGAATATGGCCAAGACCTTTTCGGACAATGGATTGTTGAAATTAACTATGGACGAGTTGGATGTAAAAGGACGAAGCATAGTTACACTTTATGACTCAAGAGAAGAGGCGATGAGTTATGTCAAGCAGTCACTCAAACGACGTCAATCATCCCCTAGACGTATTGGTGTAGCTTATGAATCGGTTTATAGCAGTCCGTCATTTGCGTGAAAATTTGTAGATTGAATGATTCTAGTCATTATGGCAATAACCTTTTTGCGTTGATTTTAAAAAAAACCGCCTAAATCAGAAATATCATCTAAATCTTTTTCCATTTCGCTAAGAGTATTTTGAATGCTTGTCAAAATAATCGATATTTACAACAACGAAACGATTTTTTCCTCTAACGAAAGCTGACATACCTCTTACGTTCAATTCATCTGCACTAATAGCGTTCATTTTAGTCCTATTTACGTATCATGCGTTCGTAGGATATCAATCTAAATTCGAGCTGCTCATTTGTGCTAAAGCTAAATCAACCCACAACTCTAAGTCTGTTTCCTCTATAGGGGTGACCGTAAGGATTCCTTCGTAAATGAGTAACATCAAATCAGAGACACTGGATTAAGTGTCCCTGTGCATAAGTCATAAAGTTTCATGCTGAAATCGTTCAAGACAAAACCCATTTCTTCACTATACCTTCGTAACTATGCACAATTGGCTGAAAAGAAGACATTCATATAGACTATATTCGATACGTTCCCGCTCTTGATGTGGCTTGTGAACCGCTATGCTGGATGCAAATCAGGCAGTGCGTTTTGCATCGGACCCATCAACCGCGCATCACATCATTAGTCGCTTTCTGAAACACACATGCTGGTGCAAAGATGAAACTTACGATTGGCAATCTAGCCAAACAAGCCGAAGTCACTGTTGAAACCATCCGTTATTACCAGCGCATCGGTATGCTGGATGAACCCGGTAAACCCGGTACCGGTTTTCGGCACTATCCAGCCCATGCCATCACCAGAATCCGGTTTATCAAACGTGCTCAACAAGCGGGTTTTACCTTAAAAGAAATTGCCCAGCTGTTATCGCTTGATGACGACCATTGCGCCGATGTGAGAAAAATTGCCGAACAGAAATGTCGGCAAATCGATGCACAAATACAGGATTTAACGGCGCTTCGCAGTGTATTGGATGCGCTGGTGAAACGCTGCCAGAGTGATTCTTCTGCAGAACATTGTTCCCTCATCGATGCGCTTTCGAATAACGTAGAGACGCAAAACATTGCGTCTCTACACCCACAAAAATAATGTAAATTCCGCTTGACTCTGTTCTGTAGTACAGGGTTTAGACTCTTATCCGAACTTTCAAAATCTGACATTCTCCGCATTCATCTTATGCCCTCGCTGGATGCAGGTTATCAGACGCTTGGTTTTTATTTAGGAAAATGCTTATGACTACAGAACATGAAACACCACCCACAGAAGACCCATCCTGGCTAGGCATTGGCGCCGTGTTAGCGGCCATTGGCGCATCGGTCTGCTGTGTCGGCCCTTTGCTGCTTATTTCCTTAGGGATTGGCGGCGCTTGGATGAGCGCCTTCACTTCAATGGAAACGGTCAGGCCTTATTTTATTATTGTAACCCTGATTTTTATTGGTTTGGGGTATCGCAAACTCTATTTGATACCGGATAGCTGTGAAGAGGGCGAGGCCTGTGCATTACCCAAAGTCAAGCACAAGCAACGGATGATCTTCTGGATTGGCTCGGCGTTGATCTTGCTGCTGTTGACATTTCCCTGGTATGCCCCGTTTTTTATGGATTAAGGAGAATAATGATGACTATTAAAACCGTATGTTTAACGTTGAGCTTGTTGGCCGCATCTTTATTAATGCAGACAGCCCATGCCGAGGCAACTGTTTCTGTGCAAAAGCAAAGCAGCCAATCCGTCACATTAGCTATGCAGAACATGACCTGTGCGATGTGTAAAATCACCATTAAAAAGGCTTTGCAGGGTGTCGATGGTGTACAAAAGGTAAATGTCGATGGGGATACTAAAATGGCAGATGTCACGTTTGATCCGCAAAAAACCAGCATAGAAGCTTTGATTAAAGCGACTACTAATGCCGGTTACCCGGCGACTGTTCATCAGCCAAAGTAATTCAAGGAATCATTATGTGGACTACAAAATTAAAAATTGGCGGTATGACCTGTCCAAGCTGTGCTGATGGTATCGAGAAAAAACTCAATGCGCTTGAGGGTGTTGAGATTAAAGTTTCGTACCCGGAAGGTATCGGCATCCTGGCGGTTACCGGTGAAACCCGTCTTGAATCACTGCTTGAACACATTGTACAAAAAGGTTATCAGGTTAAAGAGGTTGATAACAAAAAGGCCGAATCAGATGAATGTTCAGTTTCAACACGTTGTTGTTAAATCGAAGACCATTATGGATATTGAAACTGTATTTAAGCTAGTGGGCTTTCTGTTATGGCCGTTTTTACTTGCGTTTCTATGCTATCTTTTTGATATAAAAGGCTTCTTGTGCTGTGCTAGAAAAGGAAATCCTGATGTGGACCAAAAAACTGAAAATTGACGGCATGACCTGTCCAAGCTGTGCTGATGGTATCGAGAAAAAACTCAATGCGCTTGATGGCGTTGAAATTAAAGTTTCTTACCCGGAAGGCAGTGCTATGCTGACGGTTACCGGTGAAACTTCTCTTGAATCACTGCTTGAGCAAATTGCGCAAAAAGGTTATCAGGTTAAAGAGATCGGCGACAAAACGCCCGGAGCCGATAAAAAAACGACGGCTGCCAACAATGGCAAGCCGCTGCATGTGGCGATCATCGGCAGTGGTTCGGGCGCTTTCGCCTGCGCCCTGAAAGCGGTGGAAAAGGGCGCCAACGTGACGATGATTGAACGCAATCCGATCATTGGCGGCACTTGCGTGAATATCGGTTGTGTCCCTTCCAAAATCATGATTCGTGCGGCGCATATCGCCCACTTACAAAAAAATCATGCGTTTCCCGGCATTAGAAAACAGCAGCCAACGATAAACCGCAAGCAACTGGTTGCCCAGCAACAAGCCAGAGTCGATGAACTCAGAGCGGCCAAATATGAAAATATTCTGGCAACCCATCCGGAGATTAATCTGATCAAAGGACAGGCACGGTTTAAAAACGCCAATACGCTCATTGTCGATCGGGAACACGGCGAATTCACCGAAATCACCGCAGACCGCTTTCTGATCGCCACCGGATCGTCTCCGGGCATACCGCCCATTCCGGGATTGGCGGGCACGCCTTACTGGACATCCACCGAAGCCTTGGTGGCGGAACAACTGCCGGAACATTTAATCATCATTGGTTCAGGGATAGTCGCTCTGGAATTGGCGCAAGCCTTTTTACGGCTGGGGTCGAAAGTAACGTTGCTGGCTCGTCATACGCTCATGTATCGGGAAGACCCTGCAATAGGGTCAGTATTGCAAGCCGTCATGGAAGACGAAGGCATGACTATTCTAACCAATACTCAGGCTGAAGCCGTGAGCTATAAAAAGAGTCTGTTCGGTTCTGGAAAATTTACCCTGAAAACCCGGTCAGGCCAAATTCTTTCTGGAGACCAATTACTGATTGCCACCGGTAGGCCGCCTAATACGGAAGGCTTAAGTCTGGAAAAAGCGGGGGTTAAAGTCAATAAGGATGGCACGATAAGCATTGACGATCACATGCGCACCGCTGTCGAACATATCTATGCTGCCGGCGATTGCACCGACCAGCCGCAGTTCGTCTATGTCGCGGCAGCGGCCGGAACCCGCGCCGCCATCAATATGACCGGAGGTGATGCTGCCATCGATCTGGCGGCGATGCCGTCAGTGATGTTTACCGAACCGCAAATGGCTACCGTAGGCTTGACCGAAGCTGAAGCGCACCTAAAGAACATCGAAACCGACAGCCGCCTGTTGCCGTTGGAGAATGTGCCGCGTGCCTTGGCTAACTTTGAAACCCGAGGCTTTGTCAAACTGGTCATGGAACAAGGCAGCCGCCGTTTAATCGGCGCGCAAATCCTGGCGCCGGAAGCGGGCGAGATGATCCAGGCGGCGGTGCTGGCCATCCATAACCGGATGACGATAGAAGACTTGGCCGGGCAATTGTTCCCGTATTTGACGATGGTGGAAGGCCTCAAACTGTGCGCGCAAACCTTCAGCAAGGATGTGAAAGAGCTTTCTTGCTGTGCGGGCTAATGATAAGTGCTTGTCGTGTGACGACAAGCTGATCAGGCTCTCAACCCTGGCTCAGCAAACCGGTATCAGCGTTCATTGCATTAGAACCTATATCGATTGTGGCTTGATTCAGGTTAGCGTCAGAACAGCCGGGGGAATGTTCTTGTTTTACGAGCCGGTGATCGAACGGTTGCGGTTTATTCGAATGGCTCGCAATGTAGATGTTCCATTAGAGCAGATCGACCGTTTATTGGCCGCCCGTGATAACAGGGACGATGACGCTACGGAAACAAGTCTGGCTGAATTGACTCAATATATTGAAACGTGTCGAGATCGATTAAATTGTTTTGAACAAAGCCTGAAGCAACATTTTGTGGTCTCGCTTTAAGCAAAATATTGTGGAGCATTAAAATGAATGAAAAATTAAGTCAATATGGCGGTTTGTTCGGTGCCGTAGTTGCTGCGGCCTGCTGTCTTGGCGTCACTGTGGTGCTCAGCGCCGTGGCTGCCGTCGGGCTTGGCTTTCTGATAAACGATGCTTTTTTGTTGCCGATGTTTATAGGGTTCGTCGCTTTAAATGTATGGACGCTTTATCGTTCCGCGAGGAAACATGCAGCACTCTCGGAGGAAGCGATGCTCGCGTTCTGGATTGGCGGCATCGGCGCATTGGTCAGTACCCTCGGCTTAGGGTTTACCGTGACGGGAATATTGCCGGTCGCCGTTAGTCTGGTCTATATAGGGCTTGCGCTTTTTATCGCCGCCAATGTCTGGGATTTTATGATCGGACGCAACAGTCCGGTTTGTGCGGATGACGAGTGCAAGACGGAAGACCGGTAACAAACGATGGAAACCCCCATTTGCCCGGCTTGTGGATGTTCATTAGTCAGATTAGGTATCACTAATCAAAAAGCTGTTCAACATAACCATGCGGGGAAGCAATACTGGTTTTGTTGCAAGGGGTGTCTGGAGTTATTCATAACCGACCCTGAATCATGTTTGACCGAAACAGCCGGTTTGACAGTGTGTCCTGTTTGTTTGGCGGAAAAACCGGTTAATGCCACCGTGATAATGGATTTTAACGGCAAACCGGTTGCATTTTGTCGCTGCCCTCATTGTCTGGATGTCTTCAATAAAGATCCGCACTATTTCATTGCGCGGTTAGCGTGGCAAACAGATTATGCCGGTGTTTTTGGTGAAAATATGGGCTGTTGTGGTAAATGAATTGAAACAAAGAAAGAAGGAGTAATGAAAACAAATTCAAAAATAGGCCACTTATCCGAGTGCGATAGCAAGCCTTGTGCAATTTCTTTAGCACAACACGATTCCGACCACCCCCTGTCACCGAGAAGGCGTTTAGCCGGTTGGTGTTTTGCGTCTTTAGCACTGCTTGCCTGCCCTTGTCATATTGCTTTTTGGGTCATGCTGTTTTCCGGGACAGCTTTGGGTAGTTTGCTAGCAATCCTAAAGCAATCATGTTGTGTGTTTTACCACCACCCATAGCTTGGCTAAGTAAAAACGTACTTGTGATTTGAATGACCGTTTAATCGACTAAAAACTTTATCGAATAAAGTATGCATTCCAGAAGTTATAAAGTTTTCTGAAAAAAATTGATGGGCATCTATCTTATTTTTAAGTAAATCATCAATATTTAAGACCACATCTTTACGAGAACGATCAAAAACACTTTGACGCGGTTTACAAGCTGTATTTAGATTCATATTGAGTTATTTTTATTGATTGCTTTATTAAATTTCGGCTAATCGTCGAACATTGACGAATTTTTAAATAAGTGTTCAAACGTTGCATAGACAGTTTCACGTTTTTCTATGATGGCTATCAATAGAACATCATTGCGTAACGTGTAAATTAAGCGATATTTACCCGCCCGTATTTTTTTGAACAAAGCATATCCTTTTAAGCTTTCGCCTTCTAACGAATTCTCTCTAAGCTTTGTTATGATTGATTTGATATTACTGGCAACTTTTGGATTGTCTTTAGCAAGCTGCGTTAGCATTTTAAGTGCCTGCTTTGTTAATTTATAGTCTCTCAAGCAATGCTATCCATCAAATCCTGTGTTTCTTTATTGGACGCAAACCCCTCCTTAATGGCTAATTCAGCAGCTTTACCATAGAGAATATCCTCTAATCGCGTTAATTCGCTGTAGCGTTGCGTTGACATAACTACTGCAATTTCTTTGTCTTGCTTAGAAATGCCAATAGGTTCTACGTTGATTGCAGACAATATGGCGCTGAAGTTCTGTCTAACCTCGGTTGTGCTTAATACTTTCATGAAATCACCTATGTAAAATGTACAAAAAATAGTTAGTTTTGTGCAACAGTCTAATACTTTTTATACGCTAGCGCACATTATTTAAATCCGAATATCTACTACGTAGTAGATATATATTTTTACGCTAAAGCGGAAATAACTACGCAATGGTATTTAATAAATTTAATACATTATATTTTCGATGACTTAGACCTATCAGTAAGGCTCTTATTTTAAAGGGTTTACAGCTCAAAAATATGAGTTTTTCGGATTTTAAATTGTGCTAGCTATGAGAAGTAAGTTTAACGCGCAACCCCTGTGCCTCTCTTTAAATTTAGGCGTTTTATTTGAACGCTAGGGCTTCTGTTTTACTTGTTAGCTTGGTGAGTAAGATCGTAACAGCGGTACATTGATTTTTTTTAATATAAAGTTTGTTTATAAAAAAGTAATACAAGTGTCCTGTTACAGGACACTTGTATTTCAACATATTGAATTAATTATGTTATTTTTTATATTTGAAATTGGTCTACAGCTAAAAAATACGATTTTTGCGGATTTTTTATATAGAGTACTTATCTAATTTCGGTGGTGATTTCCTACCTATACACCTAAAAATTGCTAGGTTGCAAACAATGCAGCATCAAGCACTATTTAACTATAATAACCCTTCATATCTAAAAGTATCTACTTTTTAGCAAATACATATAAAGATTGAATCCCATATATCTCAACTTTGGGTGCATTTAAACAAACGACACCAAAGTCCCATAGGATTTATTTTAACGCCATAGCTGGCGTGGCGTTGAACCGATTTAGAACTTCCTAGTTTTAGTCCGATTTCCAGTCTGGATTTTTGGGGACTTCCAAGCCCATCGAATCGACCATTCGCTCATCTGAGAAATCGAACTCCCCGTGCAGGTTGAAATGCTTCCATGTGGCAACCGAGCCGTTACGAATCGCTTCGATCAGTTCCGCCCGGCGCTTCTCGTTTTTCTCCGTAGCAAGCTCCTGTGAGAGATAGAGGTAATTCCAACACACGGCTGCGTTCTTGATCAGTCGTCGGCAAGCTTCGGCAATCTCTTGGTCTTCCTTTTCGCTTTGCATAAACTCCGGGCTGTGACCAAAAGAAACGGCCTTGGAAAATTTGTTCGAATTCTCCACCTTGTTGAGCTGTTTTTCGATAGCCTGCCTAAATTGAAGATCGTCACAGTATTTCAAAATGAAGAGCGACTTCGGAATTTTACCGAATTCCTTCAAGGCACGGTATAACGGGTGCTGCTTGGAGTAGGAATTCAGGCGCTTGAAAAGCTGTGAGGCGGTTGCGATCTTCAACTGGATGGTTGCGATAAAGCGCAGGACATCGTCCCATTGATCCTCAAATTGGTTTTCTCGAATAGTGTGGTCTGGCAGTAGCAAGTGTCCTTGTTCCTCGTAATGTTTACGGTGCTTAAAAGCATAAAGTTGCTGCCGACCAACGCCCTTGATTCTCGGAGCGAACTCAAAACCCAAGAGAGAGGTTGAAGCAAATATGACTTCTGAGTAGCCGTGCGTGTCGGTGGAATGTATGTCGCTCTTGATGACGTCGTTGTGCATCAGGCCATCGATCACGTAGGCGGCCTCGCGTTCAGCGGAGCTGATCACCGTGGAATGCCACGTGAGATCGCGCGTGTCGATGAACGTTATCACGCTAGCGCCTTTGTCTTTGCCTAAATATTTGAAAGAGTAATTGGCGTTTAGGGAATCCACTGCCACCTCGATTTTCTGCCCATCGCTGGAGGTGTGCAGCACATCGGGCCGGTTACGGTAGATGTTCGGCAAGCTCATCCGGTCGGTCAATCGCAGGATACGATCATTAGCGCCCTGGACGTTCTGTAGTGAGAAGTACCAGTTGACCGCATTGTCCAGCTCACCATCATCAATTTGCTTGGAAATTTGTGCCAGTTTGCGATGACCAATATCACAGCCATAGCCGATAATGCCGGCAAAGAGAATCTTCTTGGCTGGTCTGGCTCGTTGATATTTGATCTGCCAATGTTCAAATTCATCGAGAAAATGGGTGGCATGATCCACTGTCGCCAACATTTCAAGCATGGAAATATATTTCCGTTCCGGGAAGAAAGTTCCAAGAGACAAGCATTCCACCTCTTCCTGTTTGGGAGTACTTACATGGAAGCTGCCGTCAGATCGTATTGTCAGGTAAGGATTTTTGCCTGCTATCAAGTTCTGGTTGGTTTTCTGATAACGGCCATCAAGCGTTTTTTCCAGAGTTTCTAAGGTGGCTTTGTAGTCGGCAAAGCCTTCGAGTCGGGCCCGTTGCAGATATTTAGCCCGATTGGCTTCCCAATCCGCTTTCTGGATCATGTATTCATCGAGAGAGCGATATTTTTCAGAGTGCAGCAGATTCAACGCACCGGACTTGATGGCTTTGGCGACCTCGACAAAGAACAGCGCCTTGTACAACGAAACGCGAAATTTGCCATCGGTAGCGGTCAGTGCCGCACGCTGATCATCGGCCAGAAAGTCCACGGGGGTGCTCTTGTCAACAGTGCCGTCCTTTTGCTGGTAATGGCATAATGCCGCCCACAATGCAGGTTTGCTACAGTTCGGCGCAAACTGTACCTGGCGCACAATGTCGGCAACGCGGTGTTGCAATTTGAGTGAACGCGATTCCAATAACGCAAAGTAGTCTTGGCCCTGCTGAAGCTTTACCGCAGATCGCTTGAACTCGTCGATTTGCTCTTCGACCCGTGCTGGCTTGGCCGATTTCTCATTCAGCACGCTGTCGATTAAAACAACTTTCTGGCTGTCGTTCAATTTCGCATCGGCGACTATAGTCCTGATGGCCGATAGCGCCGCTTGGACGTTCTGCCCAAACTGCTCAACCAGCGTGGCGAAAGATTGGTTACGCTGATCGCGTTCTCGGAAATAGACGTCCTTTTGTTCTTTCTCTGCGGCATTGACTGCCGCTTGCACGGCACTTAACAGGGTATCAATCAAAAGGTCGTTGAGCTTGAAGGTCTGATACACAATAAAGGCCATCAGGTGCAGGAAGCGGTCTTCGTCCGCTCGGCGCGAAACCTGGGGAATCTGGGCCTTGATGACCGAATAGGCGTAGTAGCGGATGCTTTCGTAGCTCAAGTTCAAACGCTGCACGACCGGCATGAGGTCAAGATACAGTGTCTGCACGGTATCCAGGTCAACCAAATTCGCCTTAATTTTCGTTGGCCGGGTCGATTGGTTGGGCTTCTTCAGCAAGGTGAGGCGGTAACGCCACCCCTCTTCAGTGCTGTTGCTGGGTTCTTTTTCCAGTAAAGTGTCGAGATGGGTGCGTTGATTTTCCGTGAGGCAGTCGTCAATGATTTCACTGAGTGTGCGTTGGTGGCTATTGAGAGCAGATACGATCAGATCGGCCAGCACATTGTAGCTAGGGATCGCAATTTTCTTAACTATTAGCACCTGAATGATTTCCAGTAGAACCAGCTTGGGTCGGAACTGGACGCGGATCAGCGCGGCAATCTCATGGGTAATAATGGTCTTCGCTACTTCGTCGAACGGGCTATAACCAAAGTAGCTCAGGATCACTCGCTGATGGCGGGCATAGGTTTCCTTGCTATAAGACTCGATGAAAACCTCAGATGGATTAATGCCGATTTGACGGGCGACATACTCAATATCCGTCTGGTGGAACTGCCGGGCAAAGAATTTGCGCCGCGCCTTGAAGTAGCCTGCCACCACTAGAAAACAGACTTTATTAATAGGCGTCCGCAAGTTCACCATTGACTCTTCGAGCAACAAAGGCAAGGAGAAAAACCGTTTGCGTTCAGCGCTGTTGAACACCGGTGGCGATTCGAATGCTTCTTCCTCTAGGGTGTTGAAAATTTTCATTCTTGCCATGGGGCGAACTCACCAGATGAAAAATGTACAGCAATTCTTTATACTTTAAACGATCATTTATATGATAAATAAAATTAGACAAAAACAACTGATATTTCTATCACTATATTTATCTTATAAGCTGAAATTTCCAGTATTCATCGAATGGCGTAATTATGGCGGCTAAAGAAACTTCCCCAGATCGCAAAACGGTCGCTTATCTGCGAGTGTCTACGCTCGATCAATATCTTGAGAAGAACAAGGCGGATATACTGAGTTTTGCCAACCATCATGATCTGGGCAAGGTGAATTTTGTCGAAGAAATTACTTCAGGACGAAAGCCTTGGCGGGCACGTCAAATTGCCCAGGTGCTGGAAGAATTGCGGGAGGGTGATGCCATAATTGTGGCCGAATTTTCGAGACTGGGCCGCAGCATGCTTGAATGTATGGAAATTCTGGCGCTCGCCACCCGCAATGGTATCCGGGTCTATTCAGTGAAGGGAAACTGGCAACTCGATGACAGCATCCAGAGCAAG
>CAJBJW010000036.1 GCA_903953455.1 uncultured Pseudomonadota bacterium
ACTGCAAACGATGGAAACATTTTTATTTCAGATGATTTCCGCAGGCGTTTTTGTTCTCACCATTGCATTGACGACCGGTTTTTTATTTTTACATGATTTATTTGCTCAGCATTTGGCGCACAAAACAATTTTATCGATGCTCGCATGGGACATTTTTTGCGCTATCTTAATTGGGCGAGCACGTTACGGGTGGCGTGGTCGTGTGGCGGTGAATTGGACTTTAGCGGGATTTAGTTTGCTCCTACTTGGGTATTTTGGCAGTAAATTTGTCCTCGAGATGATTTTAATGCGAGCGTAAAATTAAAAGTGGCTCGATTTAGCACTTTTTTGATTTAAGTTATTTTAAAAAGCGGATTGCTGTTTAATCGGCTTTTTTTATGTGTGGGCGAGTTTGTCGAACCACTCTCAAAACTGAATGTGTTTTTCATGAACGCTACAAAACGAGAGAACAAGCTCAGGCTTCTATTTTTGATTATATTGAAGTGTTTTATAACCGAAAACGCCGGCATTCCGCTAATAATCAAATGTCGCCTGCTAACTTCGAATCTTTTCGAAATGTAGCTTAACTTTTCTGTCCTGTTTTATGTTGACGGATCATTCAACTTCGTCATCACCCCACGATACAAAACCATCTGTGACTTGAATTTGATTGAAAAAAATCAGGATTTTTCAATTTTTCAAAAACACCGTAAAGATACGACGGTAAAAATCGAACATTCCCACTTAAACCATCGGTAAAACGCACCGTAAAAGATAATTCGCCAATCACTCGCGCTTCAATCACATCGTAATACATGAAAAATCTCATCCTCACCAAACCGTCTTCACAGGATATTGCATAATCAAACCGTCACTGGTCAAAATCATTAAATCATGTTCAATCGCCTGACAAATTAACATTCGATCAAACGGGTCTTTATGATGTTTTGGTAGCGTTCCCAAATGAAAAACTGCTTTTTCAGTCAATGGCAACGTTTCAATTTCATGTTTAATACGTTGCGCCGCAATAAATTCTTCTATTGGCGACGGCAACGGTAATTTTCCAATACCGTTTTTTACCATGATTTCCCACATCGAAACTGAACTTAAAAACATCTCATTTTTTGGATTTTTGAAAATCTGCCGCGCCGTTTCGCTCAATTGCTCATCTTCTGTTGTTATCCACAAAAACGCACAAGTATCGAGCAACACTTTCATGATTCAAAACCTTCAAATGCCTGAATTAAATCATCAGGCAACGGCTCAAAAAATGCCTTAGGCACTTCAAATAAACCTTTCGCTAAACCAATTGGACGCGGTTTGTTAAACTCAATAATCGCGGCTTTTCTCATTAACCGTCGTTCAATTCGTTGCACAAATTTTTCAACCATCGCTAATGGCAAATCGTCTGGAACATTGATTATTACTTGCATTACGTTCTCCTATTTTCCTTCCACAATCAAAATCTCTTCCTCACTCAACCCATAAAGCCCATAAACCAACCCATCAATCTCTAGTTCCAACGCGCTCGTGTCCTGTCCTTCTTTTTTATCGACAAGGATTTTGTCCACTAATTCGATAAACGGTTGTTGCTGATCACCAAACAAAAAGCGTAACTTATCAATTTCGGATAATGATTCACGCAGTGCTTCAAATCCAAAAATACTAATGAGTTTAAAAAGTAGAGCAACTTGCAAAACGGCTGAAAGTGGGTTGATTTATGGCTAGATTGGGCAAGAAAAAAGAAAAACACC
>CAJBJW010000037.1 GCA_903953455.1 uncultured Pseudomonadota bacterium
CGCGGGACATACGCGCCAATAATCCTGCAACGCCTCCACATCGTCCTGCGGAATACCGCCTTTTAAATGCGCCTCAATATCCTGCAAATCCTCAACCTGCCCGCTGTCAATGTAACGCGGTAAATTGAGATTGAACTCGTTTTTCTCAATTTCATCAATACTCACCATGCGTGAATATTTAGGCAATTCGAGTTGTTTTGTCCATACGTCCACGATTTTGTGAATATCCATCGCGCGTAGACGATTTTTATTGCCATCTTTTAAAAAGCCCGCGCTGGCGTCAATCATAAAAATGCCTTTGCGAATAGGCGCGTCGTGTTTATCAATCACGATAATACACGCGGGAATGCCCGTTCCATAAAACAAGTTAGCCGGCAAACCAATAATGCCTTGAATATAGCCTTTACGGATTAATTTGCGGCGAATATCCGCCTCGGCATTGCCGCGAAATAATACGCCATGCGGCAAAATACACGCGCCACGCCCCGTACTTTTAAGTGAGCGAATAATATGCAATAAATACGCATAATCGCCCTGTTTTGCTGGCGGTGCGCCAAAAGGCTCAAAGCGTCCAAACGGGTCATTATCCACATCAACGCCATTATTCCAGCGTTTATCACTAAAAGGCGGATTAGCAACGACATAATCAAAGGTTAATAAATCGCCATCGTTTTTGAATTTTGGGTCGGCTAACGTATTGCCTTGATAAATCATTGCGGTTGGATTGTCATGTAAAATCATATTCATTTGCGCAAGACCCGATGTTGCCACGTCTTTTTCTTGCCCATATAACGTGACTTTAATGCCCGCTTCATCGCTAACTTTTAAAAGTAGCGACCCAGAGCCGCACGTTGGATCGTAAACGGTGGTATCACTGGTGGCGTTTGTTATCGCTAAAATTTTTGCAATGACGCGACTGACTTCTGAAGGCGTGTAAAACTGCCCTTTACTTTTGCCGCTTTCGGTGGCGAAATGCCGCATTAAATACTCGTAAGCATCGCCTAAAATATCATCGCCTTCAGCGCGATTTTTAGAGAAATCGAGCGCGGGATTTTCAAAAATGGCAATCAAATTGGTTAAGCGATCGACTTTTTCTTTGCCGTCACCGAGTTTGTCGGCATTATCGAAATCAGCCATTTCCGCTAATTTATTTGCGTCTTTGAGTGGCGCGATAATCTGCTTGTTAATTTTATCGCCAATATCGGGCGAACCTTTGAGCGCGACCATATCGTTAAAACTCGCGCCTTCGGGTATTTTGATGGGCGCAAATGGCACACCGGCATATTTATCGCTGACATATTTAATGAAAAGCATCGCCAGCACATAGTCTTTATATTGTGACGCATCCATTCCCCCGCGCAGTTCGTCGCAGCTTTGCCAGAGAGAAGAATAAAGCTCGGATTTTTTTAATGCCACGGGTGAAGCTCCCTATTTTAAAATGGATGTCGAAATAATACGCATACTATGCACAAACTCAATAATTCGTCAAAGAAAAAAACCGCCTATGAAGGCGGTTTTTTAATCGTGAAAAATAAAACTTGGCGCGATATATGCTTTACATAATATCAAAGGTACCTCCTACCTGACTGCCTCAGAAATGAGGCTTTTTTTATCACCTTTTTTGACAGTAACAGGAGGTTGCCATTAAAAGATTATTTTTTCTCGAAATAGTAGTAATTACCGAATTTACCTTTTAAAGTCATGTTCGTTTGGGTTTTATCCACCAACGTGTAAGCGTCAAAACGTGAACTGCCCACTTGCGTGACTTTTAATTTACCTTCTTCGATTTCGTAAGGAACAGGGGGTTGATCGTAGTAAATTCCTTCACGAGGAATATGTAAAATAATTAATTTATTGTCTTTGAAAATCCAAGTATCTTCTCTTGGAATCGATTCTTTATCGGTTAATGAGTTTTTGCTGTATTGTAATTTCCATTTACCTTCTACTTCTTGAGTGGATTCTAAGGTAATATCGGCATAAACAACGCTAGTTGTTGAAGCAAGTAAACAGATAATCGCAGCTAAATTAGCTTTTTTCATTAAGAAGGTCTCATGTTAGTTAAATGGCATATTGCGTTATAATTTTTAAATACGCTAAAAACCACCCAGCAAGCGTCTTAGCGATTATGCGCTTGAAAGCATACGATAGACAGGTTTTGTTTTTATTGGTTTAAAATAGTGAGAGTAATCAAATGGACAATCGACATTTTGTAAATCAACACGTGATTTCCCCCCCCTTTCCTGCGCATTTGGAGCGCATTATTGTGGCATTGGGTTGCTTTTGGGGCGCAGAGAGACGATTTTGGCAACAACAGGGCGTTTACAGTACCGCCGTTGGATACATTGCTGGAAAGACTGAAAATCCAACTTATAAAGAAGTTTGCACAGGTTTAACGCATCACGCTGAGGCGGTGCATATTGCTTTTGATCCCAACAGAGTGACGCTTACACAACTTCTCAAAGTCTTTTTTGAATCGCACGACCCCACGCAAGGAATGCGACAAGGTAATGATGTAGGCACGCAATATCGCTCAGGTATTTATACCTTAAACCAGCAACAACAAGGACTTGCGATAGCTGTAAAAAATTATTATCAAGAACAATTATCAAAAAGACATTTTTTGTCGATAACCACTGAAATAATGCCCGCGCCAACATTTTATTACGCAGAAGACTACCATCAACAGTATTTAGCCAAAAACCCAGATGGGTATTGTGGTCTGCGTGGTTGTGGTGTGGATATGGATTTAAACGCGTTCGAAAAAGAACATAAAGAATAGTCAAGGATACGTATGCACATTTGGGTTGATGGTGACGCCTGCCCTAAAGCCATTAAAGACATTTTATTTAAAGCGGCGGAGCGTAAACAAATTGCACTGACAATGGTTGCCAATCAGCAAATACACCTTCCGCCGTCGCGCTTTATTAAGATGCTGCAAGTCAGCGCAGGCTTTGATGTGGCGGATGCTAAAATCGTTGAAAAACTCAGCGAGGGGGATTTGGTGATTACAGGCGATATTCCGCTTGCCAATGACGTGATCACAAAAGGCGCACATGCACTCAATCCGAGAGGTGAAATGTATAGCCATGAAAATATTAAAGAGCGACTCAATATGCGTGACTTTATGGATACGCTACGCTCAAATGGGGTTCAAACGGGAGGACCTGCGCCATTATCAGCGCGAGATATTCAAGCCTTTGCAAATCAATTGGATAAATTTTTAGCGCAAATAAAATAAGCGCGACGTTGGCGCATTGACGTGTGAATTGTTATGCTATTCATGCTCAATGCTTATCAATTTTAAAATAGATGGAAAAAACACATGTCATACTGCTCAATTAACTTTTGCGATAAATCGGCCAGTCGATTTAGAGACGGAGCAGAGTATTGTCAATTGCATTTTGACCAACTCAATGAAATTGCTGCCGCTGAACACGGTTTTTATATCGCAGAACGCAATTTAGCACGTTACTATTTCACTGCTGATTATGAATTTTACAAACAAGAATTCAGCAAACTTGAAAAGCACTACCGACATCTCAAACGCCAATTAACTGAAAAACAAGAAGCATGGCGCATGATGTATGGACCTGATCCGTTTGTGATTTCAGAAGACACGCTCCTGCTCAAACAAATTGAAAAACAAGAATTTTTCATCAACGACAAACGTGAAAACTTAAATCGTAATATTTTGGCGTTCATGGAATTACCCGAAGAGCGACGCCTAGAAGAAACACGTAATTTGCAACTTGATTTACTTCAAGGGTTATTTTTTCTTAAAGAAGCCTCAAGTGAAGATAGATATCGCGTATTTACCCGCAAAAATAATATTTTCAATTCCAGTACCCTACGCGCTCAATTTATCCTAGAACTGCACAAACGTGTCTTTCAAGAACACGATATTGTCTGCCGTTATTTGTCGCGCATTGATCGCTGGGCAAATTGGAATGAAGCGGTTTTCTTTTGTGATTGGAATGAGGTCTACCAACGCATTACAGACGAACTTTCCGCCCATCTCAAGCGTGAGCATGACGAACTCAACCTACTTGACGGCGTCACGGACGAAGACTATGCCCGATTGAACCAAACTCACGCCATACCTGACATTGAAGGTGAAAGTGAACGTGAAATGCCCAGCCGCCTTGAGCTTATAGAAAATAAGAAAACCATTATTGCGTTTTTTGAGCAACTGCAAACCGATTTTGATAATTGGCTATTACTTGAAAACTATCGTTTTTCACAAGAGCAAATAAGAGAAGAAAAAATCTATTTACAAGAACAAGCTGAACGCGAACGTGTCCGTAAAAAAGAACACGAAAAACAAGAGCGTTTAAAACAAGAAGCACACGAAAAACGCAAAAAAGAACAAGAAAAAGCCGCAAAAGAAGATAAATCCATCGAACGCATCAAAAACGAATTAGAACGCCAACGCGCGCTCAAAGAAACCCGTTTGCGTTTGCTACGCGAACAAAAATTAAATTCACAATCTCAAATTGAAATTGCACCACCGCATGATCCTAATGATGCAAAAAAAATGACGTTTATTATTAATACGATTACCAAATTAAGCTCAAAATTTGGTGGTGGACTCAAACCCTAAAATAAAGAAGATATGTGGGTACAAAAAGAAATTAGTCTAAAGGCAAGGCCACGTGGTTTTCATATAGTGACGGATGAAATCGTGCGTCAATTACCTGAATTAGCCAACTATTCCATTGGAATGTTGCACGTTTTTATTAAGCATACATCCGCTTCGCTAACCATTAACGAAAATGCAGACCCTACAGTGCGCATGGACTTTGAGCGTTTTTTTAATCGCGCTGTCCCCGAAAATGAGCCTTATTATGAGCACACACTTGAAGGCAGTGATGA
>CAJBJW010000038.1 GCA_903953455.1 uncultured Pseudomonadota bacterium
GCCAAAGATTTGCGTTTATTAACCTCTGATGGTTCTGCTATAGGTGCTTCGAGCATTGCTCATGGCGAAAGCCAATTGAGCTATCAAGATATTGTGGGTTTAATTCCAGCCCTTCGTCCCAAAATGACTCGTGCATTAATTATTGGTCTTGGTGCTGGACACATGGCAAAAGTGTTAAATGAACGCTACGGCATGATTGTCGATACACTCGAAATTGATCCACTTGTTGCGCAAGCAGCGGTTGATTATTTTGATTTTAAACCTACAGGTAAAGCGATTGTGGGCGATGCGCGATATGAGATTCGGCATTTAACGGGTAATTACGACTTAATTATTCACGATTGCTTTACAGGTGGCTCAGAGCCAGCACATTTGCTCACCGTTGAGACGCTTAAGCAGTTGCGTGGACTATTATCGCAACAAGGGATTTTAGCCGTTAATTTTGTTGCGTTTGCCAGTGGTAAACAAAGTGCATTAAATACGGTTGGAAAAACATTAGCACAAGTTTTTGAGCAGCAAACCACGTTTATTTCTGAGCCTAATAAAGATTTTAACGATTTTATTTTTCTTGCTTCCACCGAGCCGGTTGATATTCACAACGAACGATTAAATAGAGGTCAACAAGCGTGGTTGCAGAATCGATTGTTCCCCATTAACACGCAAGATGGCCTTATTCTGACGGATAACTTTAATCCGCTCGAACATTTACAAATCGCAAAAGCTGAAAAATACCGGCATTTTCTATTGGATTTGTTTGGTGAAGAGCTTTTTATTCGTTAGAAACTTATTCGTGATGATGTGCTTCTTCAGGTGAAACGCTAACTGCTTGCACGGCAACACCGTATTTATAAACCATTAAACCGCCTAAATCGGCGCCAAAAATTATGACACCTAACAAAACCAATGTGAAGGCGTTGTAAACTCCCCATCCTTCAACGGTTCTGCGTAATTTCCATGCTGATAGCGCTGCTGATAAGGCAAGAATTGAGATACCTAGTTGTTCGTGGCGTTCCATTATGTCGTGTACATTATGCCCGTGAGGTACTGTATCAGCAGCCATAAATCCCGCCCATACGGTTAATCCGGCAAAAATAGTGCCTAAGTAAAGTAAGCCGCTTGCAAACTGGCGCCAAGTGGGTTTATGCATTGCCGTACCCAGCATATCAATCACAACAAATAAACTTAAAAGCGCGATTGGGAAATGAACGAGTAGTGGATGAATATTCGCTAATTCTGATAGGCCTATGAATAAACTTGGACCGCTATTTGACCCATGCGTTGTTGCGCCTTCAAAAAATGCTAAGAAACTGGTCAATACTTCTAATAGTTCGTTATGACCATCAGCATTGCCATGAATATAAAAAGATAAGTGGTTCATATAAGCCTCAATCAAAACGCTGTGCGTCTGTGGGTAATTTATTAAAAATAGGATTTTTTATCAAGCCATATTGTTTAGGGTAATAAACGCCTGCTAAATGCAAACCATCAGGGGGAGCAGTCACGCCACCTAAACGACGATTTTTAACCTCAAGCAATTCTTGTGTCCAGTTAACAGGTTGTTTTCCAGTGCCTATGGCGATTAAAACACCGGCAATATTGCGTACCATGTGATGCAAAAAAGCATTAGCTGATAAATCTATAATGACTTGTTCACCAATACGTTCAACATCAATGAAATACATACGTCGGCATGGACTTTTGGATTGACAGCCTTGCGCTCGAAAAGAGGTGAAATCGTGATGACCGACTAAAATTTGCGCGGCTTCGTGCATTTTATGTGCATCTAATGGGAGTGCGCACCATGTTGATCTTCCACGCATTAAGGCAGACGGGGTCGTGCGATTGAGAATCGTATAGCGATAATACCGCGCAATAGCTCGATAACGCGCATGAAAATCGCCAATAGCCTCTTGTGCCCAAATTACGCGAACATCGGGTGGTAGATGCGTATTCGTTCCACGATGCCATGCTTGCAAATCACGTAGCGCAGTAGTATCAAAATGGACAATTTGTTCAAGTGCATGAACGCCCGTATCGGTTCGACCGGCGCATTGCACCGTTATTTTATGTTGTGCAATTTTACTCAACGCTTCTTCAAGTGTTTGTTGAATATTGCGATGATGGGTTTGCCATTGCCAACCATAAAATCCACTACCATCATATTCAATGCCTAAAACGATACGCATCATAGTTGGTTAAGTAAGATAGTTTTTACGGGATTAAAGGATTTGCGATGAATATCTAAAATGCCAAATTGCTCAATTTCAAGGCAATGTTGCTTTGTGCCGTATCCTTTATGTTTTTCGAACGAAAATTGCGGGTAATGTTTTGCGTAATTGTCCATGATTTCATCACGAGCCACTTTTGCTAAAATCGATGCAGCACTAATTTGCGCAACCGTTTTATCGCCTTGCACAATAGTTCTTGCGGGGTAGGTAAGTTTAGGTAGTTGATTGCCGTCTATTAACACTTCGGTAGGTGAGATATGCAGACCTTCAACAGCACGTTGCATCGCAAGTAGCGTTGCTTGTAGAATGTTTAGAGAATCAATTTCCTCAACGCTTGCCTTTGCAATAGACCAGCTAAGAGCGTGTAATTTGATTTGTTCGCTGAGTTGCTCGCGTTTTTTTGCACTTAATTTTTTTGAATCATCCAATCCTGTGATTGGGGAATTAGGATCTAAAATCACTGCTGCAGCAAAAACAGCACCAGCTAACGGTCCACGTCCAGCTTCATCGACACCCGCAATCAATGACATAACTTAACGCAGAATACCGCGCGTGACGTTACGGAGAAAATTGACCATATCGGATAATTCTTTGCTGTCACCCGCTAAATCTTCCATTTGGTCGATAGCATCTTCAAGGCGCAGATTCATTTTATAAATCATTTTGTACGCTTTGCGAATAAGACGAATATCTTCAGCGGAAATGCCATTACGTTCCATTCCAACGGAATTGATGCCATGAGGACGCGTTGGGCGCCCACCTACCATCACAAAAGGGGGAATGTCTTGCGTTATCGCACTGCCCATCGCAGAGAAGCTGTATTGTCCAATTTGTGTAAACTGATGAACCAGTGTAAAGCCGCCCAAAATGGCATGACTATTTAAGCGTACATGACCAGCAAGTGACGCGCCATTTGCCATTATAACGTGGTTGCCAATGATACAGTCATGGGCAACGTGCGTGTAGGCCATGAACAAATTATCATTGCCGATTTTGGTTAGGCTATTGTCTTGCTGGGTACCGCGGTGCATAGAAGTATATTCGCGAATCATATTGCGATCGCCCACTTCAAGCCGAGTCACTTCATTCGCGTATTTTTTATCTTGAGGATCCTCACCAATCGAACAAAATTGGTAAATATGATTATCTCGACCCAGTGAGGTATGGCCCTTAATAACAACGTGTGGACCGATAGTTGTACCCGCACCAATTTTGACATTGGCGCCAATAATGGAGTACGCACCGACTTGCACATCATCCGCAAGTTCAGCGCGTGAATCGACAATGGCTGTAGAGTGTATCAAAACTTATTCTACCACTGCCGCGCAACGAATTTCTGCACTGGCGACGAATTCACCATCCACCTCAGCGCGACACTCAAAAGCCCAAACATTGCGTTTACTTTTAACAAAACGCGCTTCGAGCATTAATTGATCACCCGGTACAACAGGGCGTTTAAACTTTGCTTTATCAATGCCTACGAGGTAGTAAATCATGCCTTTGAGTTCATCACCGGCTGTTTCAGAGGCAAGTAATCCCGTTGTTTGCGCCATCGCTTCTAAAATCAACACACCCGGCATGACGGGTTTTTGTGGGAAATGCCCTTGAAAAAACGGTTCATTATATGTCACGTTTTTTACCCCGAGCAAACTAACGCCTGGTTCACAAGCCACGACTTTATCGACCAATAAGAAAGGATAACGATGCGGAAGAAAGGCTTGGATTTGGAGAATATCTAACTTAACAGACATGATTTTAATTTCACTTATTTTTTAGAGAACAAAGGAGAGTAGAGCGAATTTTTTAAGGCGCTCAGTCTGGCATAGTAGATAATTTTTGTTGTACTTGCGCGGTTACGTCAATTTGTTCGCTTGCGTAAATAACGCCATCAGTGAGAAGTAAGTCAAAACCTTGATCTTTTGCAATTCCACGAATGGCTTCAACAATGTGACGTTGGAGTTTGCCTAGTTCTTCATTGCGACGAACATTAAAATCTTCGCTGAATTCTTGTTGGGTGCGTTTGAAATCACGTTTTTTATTTAAAATATCTTTTTCTAAATTACCACGCGCCGCTTCACCAAGAACCGCTGCATCTTTACCTAGGCGATCTTCCATGTTTTGGATTTCTTTTTGCTGCGAAACGAGTTGTTTATCACGTGGTGAAAACTCTTGTTCCAAACGTTTTTTGGCTTTTTCAGCTTGGGGTGCTTTTTCTAAAACAGCAGGAATATTAACAAAACCGACTTTTAAATCTGCAGCGTAAATATTTGCTGTAAACATCAAGCCTAAAAATAACGCAATTTTGGTTTTCATAAAGATAGGAATCTCCGAGAGCTTTGTTGGTAAGAAAAATAGTGGTTGAATTATAATTGATAAGGACGACAAACTAAAAATTGTTTTAAAAGTTTTGCCCAAAGTTAAATTGGAAAATCTGTTTTTGGTCACGGGTATTACTTTGCGGGTCAATTGTTGAATTCGCATTTAGAGGCATAGCTGCACTCACAGATAATGCACCAAAAGGTGACATCCATTCGCCCGAAAGGCCTGCTGAGTATTTCATATTGTCAACATTAAGGCCGTTACTTACTGAACCAGCATCTAAAAAAGTGCCTAGACGTACAGATTTGGTTTCTGCCATAAATGGTACCGGAAAGAATACTTCAGCGCTTCCAAGAACTTTACTTGAACCGCCAATCGTGTAGTTTTGGAAATTACAGACGACAGGATTATTCTCACAACCCACAGTTCGTGTTTCGCGTGGTCCAAGTGTATTGTTTCTAAATCCACGAACAGACCCTGTGCCGCCAGCAAAATAATTTTCAAAGAATGGTAATTCTTTAGTTTTGCCATAACCATCACCATAAGCAGCTTCACCTTGAATTCTAAGCGTAAAATCTTTTGCCAAAGGGAAGTACATTTGATGCTTATAGCTCATTTTATAATATTCTAAATCGCTTCCCGGAATGGTTGCTAATGCTGATAGCCGTTGTTGACCCCCTTTATTAGGAAAGATAGCTCTATTTAGAGTATCGTGAGTCCAACCAATTGAAGGGGAAAATGTAATGTATTTTCTTTGTTGACCATTAAAACTGGTGTTATCGTTGTTTGTGCAAGGATTGATTGATTCACACTCTATAAAGTTTCTAATTTGATCTGACGAGTAATCGGTAGTTTCAAGTGTTGTATGCTTAGCATCTAAATCAAAACGAAGTTGATCAAACTCATTGAGTGGTAAGCCAAAGTTGATACCTGCATTTAACACAGTGGTATTATAGTTAGAAATGTTGATTTGCCCAGCATTTCGCTTTGTATAGCCTAAGTTATAGCCTTGACTTACGCCATCCGTAGTGAAATAGGGATTATAAAACCCAAATTGATAGCTTGTTAAATAATTACTGTTATTAAAGGCTAAATTCACACGTTTGCCAGAACCAAAAATATTGTCTTGTGAAATATTAGCATTCAGTACGATCCCTTGTACCTGTGAATAACCAATCCCCGCCATTAAATTACCTGATGCCTTTTCTGTCACCGAATAATTGACATCAATTTCGTCAGAGGTGCCTGCAACGGGCGGCGTTTCGACATTGACTTCTTCAAAATAACCTAGACGCTCTAAACGTGTTTTTGAACGCTCAATTTTTGAGCTTGATGCCCAACTGCCTTCAACTTGACGCATTTCGCGGCGTAGTACTTCATCACGTGTTTTGCTGTTGCCTTTCATGTTAATTCGGCGCACATAAACGCGTTTTGCAGGATCAACGAAAAAGGTCATATTGACTGTTTTACTGGCTTCGTTGATTTCAGGCACCATGTTCACGTTAGCAAACGCATACCCGTCATCGCCTAAACGATCTGACATGGCTTTAGAAGTTTCAGTCGCATTTTTGCGTGAAAATATTTCACCCGGACCCAATTTCATGAGTTTAATGAGTTCTTCAGGCGGGACGACTAAATTTCCCGACAGTTTAACTTTATCAAGCGTGTAAACATCGCCTTCTTTAACATTAATAGTGACATAAATATCTTTTTTATCTGGCGTAATAGCAACTTGCGTGGATTCAATATTGAAATTGATATAACCACGATCTAAATAATATGAACGTAGTTTTTCTAAATCAGCGGATAATTTTTGTTTAGAATATTGATCGTCTTTGGTGTAAAACGACAATAAATTGGATGTATTGAGTTCAAGTTGTTTGAGCAAAAGAGCTTCTTCAAACGCATTGTTGCCAATAATGTTAATTTCTTTAATTTTCGCAACGCGACCTTCAGAAATTTTAATTAACACGGCAACACGATTTCGCGTTAAATCGCTTACTTCGGTTTTAATGGTTAAACCATATTTACCATGGCTTAAATATTGACGGTTTAATTCTTGCTCAACTTTATCGAGTAATTGACGATCGAATACTTTGCCTTCGGATAAACCAATTTTCTTTAATGCTTTGGTTAAATCATCCTTACTTAAATCTTTATTTCCCTCAAACATAATTTTCGCTATAGAGGGGCGTTCAACGACGTTAAAAATGAGTGTCGAGCCTTCACGTTCAACAGAAATGTCTTTGAAAAAACCTGTTTTAAACAAAGATTTAACAGCGGGTGCGGTACGGTCTAGCGAAAATTTTTCACCAACGGCCACTGGTAAATAGTTGTATACAGTGCCTTCAGAAATACGCTGTAAGCCTTTGATTTTAATGTCATGAACTACAAATTCTTGCGCAGCTTGCGCGGTTTGCACAGTAAATAAGCACAGTAAAATAGCACGAGAGAGTTTGTTTAATTTCATGAATACACTTAACGATTAAAACGAAAACAAGGCGATGAGAGTTTAATTAACGCCAATTGTATCATAAGGCACGAATGGCAAGTAATTTAGGATGTAATGTTTGCGAAAATTAACTATTTTTTTGTGGAGGGAATAGTAATTGAAATGTCGTGCCTTGATTGAGTATTGAACTGACGATGATATGACCACCGGCTTTATGGATAATCCCACTGGCAACCGATAAACCAAGTCCAGTGCCTTTGCCGACTTCTTTGGTGGTGAAAAAAGGATCAAAAATGCGAGAAATTTTTTCTGCTTTCAAGCCACTGCCATTATCGGCCACAGCGATTTCAACAAAGTCACCTTGAATAACTTTTTCACAAGCACTGCATCGCTGAGCTGAAACAATATTACTTAAATTCAGTGAAAGCGAAATCTCGCCTTGCGGTTTTTCAATCGCATCTCGGGCATTGACGAATAAATTTACGATAATTTGATAAAGTTCAGTTTCGTCTAAATTGATAAATATATCAGGTGAAAACGCTGTTTTAATGGCGATATTTTTGGGAATTACGCCTCGCATCATGCCATAGATTTTCTCTAAAATGGGTTTTAAATCTAATACCGTTGCGGAGGTTTCCACTTCTTGTCGACAGTACGTTAGCATTTGATCGATTAATGTCGCCGCACGTTTCGATGCATTTTCTATTTGCATGGCGTTATAAATGAATTCTTCTTTTAGCGCATTTTCGTCTGGAAGGTCATCTGCGGCTAATTTACTGAGATCATTAAAGCCAATGACGCTCGATAAAATATTATTGAAATCATGGGCAATTCCTGCAGTTAAACGCCCTAGACTTTCGAGTTTTTGCAAGTGATGCAACTGCTTGTAGGTATTGTTTTGCTCGATTTCTTTGTGTTTGCGCTCGCTAATATCTCGCATAAGCACAAAGTAGTGTTGGCTAGGATGGTTGTAGGTTGCAATAATTTCAATAGGTTGAATTTTACCATCTTTATGCTTGAAATCAGTTTCAAATGATTTCAGAATCTTTTTAGCGCCTTTTGATGTTTTTTGAATTTTCATCCAAATATTTTTTGTTTTATCTGACGAGAGAACTTCCAGGTCAATTAATGTCATTTTGCGCAATTCTTTTTCGCTATACCCTGTCATTGTATAAAACGAGTCACCAATATCCAGAAAATGCCCATCTAAATTCAACTTACAAAAACCATTTGTCGTCGCAAGAAAGGAATCGAATTCTTTATTTCTAAGTTGAAGTTCGCGCTCAATTCGCTTTTTGTCTGTAATATCAAACCCTACCGCCACGTAGCGCATGGTTTTTCCATCATTATTGCTAAATATAGGAATAATGGTGGTATTTACCCAATAAAACTCACCATTTTTTTTGCGATTACATATGTCACCATGCCAATTTTCCTCACGTTTGAGAGTTGCCCACATTTGGCTGAAAAATTCAGAAGGATGCATTTCTGAGCGGATTATGCTGTGCGGTTTACCTAAAAGTTCTTTTAAATCAAAACCGGAAATATCACAAAATTTATCGTTAATGAATGTAATTTTACCGCTTATATCTGTTTCGCTGATAATTGCCGTTTCATTAATTGCGTCCAGTAAATCATCAATTGAGAGTGATGCTGTCATAACAGAGTCCTAAACGTGAAAAATTGAAGAAGATATTCTAGTTGAAGTATAAACGAATTATAGTAAAAACCAATCTTGGCAATTACTGATGAAATTCATGTTTATTTTGATGTAAATTTTGATTAAGCATTAGCGGCAGAATTGCGCTAAAATAAAGGCTTTTTATTTGTTACTTATATTGAATTTTTATGTCTAAAACTATTCGTATTGAACGTAAAAGCGGTATCGCACTTCAGCAACACCTTGATGATTTGGCGCGACTTCGCATTGAAGTATTTCGGGACTTCCCCTATTTGTATGATGGGGATCTCGATTACGAGAAAAAGTATTTGCAAACGTATATTGAATGTGAACAAAGTGTCATTGTACTGGCTTTTGATGGTGAGGAAGTTGTTGGTGCGTCAACAGCCATCCCGATGCAATACGAAACGATAGAAATTCAACAGCCTTTTATTGACAATGGCTATGATTTAAGCAACGTTTTCTATTGTAGTGAATCTGTATTGAACAAAAATTATCGCGGTTTAGGGCTTGGCGTGCGTTTTTTTGAGGAACGCGAAGCGCATGCGGCGCAACTTGGCGGATTTGAACATATTACATTTTGCTGTGTTGAGCGACCTTTAGATCACCCAAGACGACCAGCGGATTATGTGCCGCTGGATGCGTTTTGGAATAAGCGAGGTTATGTCAAGCATCCTGAGTTGCATACCAGTTACCTTTGGAAAGACCTAGATGATGATGAAGAAACCGCTAAACCAATGACTTTCTGGTTAAAAAAATGAATGTAAAAATCGCTACTGCACAATATGACATCAGTTTTCTGGAAACTTGGGCTAATTATCAGCAAAAAACGGAGCGCTGGGTAAAAGAAGCAGTGGATCAGGGCGCAAAAATTTTGCTTTTCCCTGAATATAACACCATGGAGTTAGCATCGTTATTTCCTCAAAGCGTGTATTCGTCACTTAGTGAACAGTTAGTTGCGCTGCAAACGTTACACGAAGCTTTTTTGAATTTATTTCAGGGGCTCGCGCAAGAATACCAATGCTACATTCAAGCGGGGACATTTCCCGTTTGTATTGCTGACAAAGTGTATCGAAATCGCGCCTATTTATTGATGCCCAATGGAGAATGTGATTTTCAAGATAAAATCATGATGACGCGTTTTGAAAATGAGCAATGGTTGATTAGTGCGGGTAATGAGCTCAAGTGTTTTGATACAGAGTATGGCCGTATTGCGATCAATATTTGCTATGACAGCGAATTTCCACTACTTGCACGCCAGCAAGTGGAAGCTGGGGCAAATTTGATTTTGGTCCCTAGCTGCACCGACACGGTCGCAGGGTTTCATCGCGTGAAAATTGGCTGCCAAGCGCGTGCGCTTGAAAATCAATGTTACGTTGTGCAGGCCTGTTTAGTGGGTAATGCGCCTTGGTCGGAAGCGGTTGACGTGAATGTCGGCGCCGCCGGTGTGTACACACCGGTGGATTATGATTTTCCGTCTAATGGCATTTTAGATAGCGGTGAATTTAATGTCCCTCAATGGGTTTTTAGTACCATTGATTTACAAAATTGCGAGAAAGTACGTGCGCAAGGTCAAGTATTTAATTACCGTGACTGGTCACGACAATTACATTTTGCCGATTAATCAAACAGTGTATGCCAAATTTGCGTGACTTGTTCGCGCAATTGCACGAAGTTTTCTGCAGCGACAAGTGCTTTGTCGCCTTGCAGAACCCGTTTGTGTCCTGTATCACGATAAGCACAATAAGCTATTTTTAAACTATCGCCCAATTCCTTTGAAATAAAACCTTGTGCATGTAAACAATCGATTAAACGAATATTATCCGTGTATTGGGTTATTTTTTCGGGTGCTTGATGGGCCATTGATAGTACGCCAAATTGCACGATAAATTCAATATCCACAATGCCGCCCGCACTTTGCTTTAAATCAAATGTATCGGCTGATTTTGTGGCAAGTGTGTCACGCATTTTTTTGCGCATATCACCCACCTCTGTTTTCAATACGCCAAGTTCACGCGGCAAACTTAATACGCGTTTTCGAATAGCCGAAAAGGATTGCTCAATATGTTGGTCGCCAGCAATAAAGCGACTACGAACAAGCGCTTGCAACTCCCATGTCCACGCTTGCTGCGTTAAATACGTTTCATACGAATTCAAAAGCGTAACAAGACTGCCAGAATCGCCATTAGGACGCAAACGCAAATCGACTTCGTATAATTCACCCGCGAGTAATTTTGTATCTAAAATATGGCGAATTTTTTGCCCTAAACGAACATAGAATTGCGAACTAGGAATCGGTTTTTCACCATTGGTAAGTGCATTGATGTCGGCGCAATCATACAGAAAGACCATGTCTAAATCTGAGCCATAACCCAGTTCAATGCCGCCAAATTTACCAAAGCCTAGAATAGCAAAACGGGGGTTTTCATCATCGCATTCAGGTGGGTATCCGTGTTTTTCAACAAGTGCTTTCCATGCGTGTTTTAAAACTGTTTCAACGATGCTTTCAGCAAGATACGTTAAATAATCGCTCACCACCATTAACGGTATAACGTCCATAATGTCAGCAGCAGCAATGCGAAGCACATTGACTTGTTTGAACTGACGCAAGGCAATCATCAAGGCTTCAAGATCATCGCAGTCAATTCGCTGTAATGTGAAATCGAGCTGTAGCAGTAAATCTGCTTTGCATAGGGGTTCATAGAGTGAA
>CAJBJW010000039.1 GCA_903953455.1 uncultured Pseudomonadota bacterium
GCCACATTTACAAATTTACAAATTGCCACTGACAGCGATCATTTCAATTAGCCATCGTTTAACCGGTGTATTTTTAAGCGCAGGCCTAATCGGGCTCGTTTTTATAATATGGCAAATTACGCTTGGCGAAGAAAATTTTAATGACATGCAAACGGCACTCCACACAATTTCATGTCAAATTTTGATTATCGGGTTTGTGTATGCATTAATGTTTCATTTGTGTCATGGTTTGCGGCATTTGCTTTGGGACGCGGGCCAGACCTTTTCGCGTGAAAAATTGACGTATTATGCATTGATTGAATTAGTCATTTCAGCAAGCTTAACGCTATTCTTTGCAATGGAGATTATGTGAAAAATCCACTTTCCAAGCCACATTTAGCGCATACTCACTGGTTGCGACAACGATTAAGTGCGTTATTTCTACTGCCTTTGTCCTATTGGCTTTTTATATTTGCAGAACACTGTCTTCATGCAAACTACAGCGAGATGCTAACATGGTTGCATTTACCCCTTAATCAGTACGCGCTGATTGCTTGGTTTTTACTTGTTTGCTATCACGGCGCAATAGGTATGCAGGTCATTTTTGAAGATTATATTCCACGCCACCGCCAGCGACTGGCTATTTGGACTGCAAACACTTTTTTTATGGGACTTGCGCTGGGTGCTGTTATTTTTCTTGTTCAAATTTAGAGCGCAACACTTATGTTAATTGACACACCAGCATTCATCATCAACGAAGCGACGTTAAATACGAATCTCAATACGCTTGGACAATTGCGTAAACAATCTGGATGTAAAGTACTTTATGCCATGAAAGCACTGCCTTGTTCGCGTGTTTTGGAGATTGCGAAACCGTTTGTCGATGGCTTTTCCGTCAGCTCATTATTTGAAGCGCAACTCGCACGAGATATTCTAGGAAAAGAAGGTGAAGTGCATTTAACAACACCTTCACTCATTGCACAGGAACTTTACGAATTAACCACTTTATGCTCTCATATCAATTTTAACTCATTAAGTCACCACGCACTTTATGCCCCTATCGCGCAAACCCAAGCGCAAATAGGTATGCGTGTGAATCCGAAACTTTCTTTTTTAACGGATGAACGCTTTGATCCATGTCGCCCTTATTCTAAATTAGGCGTCGATATTGATACACTTTGGCAATCAAATCATTTAGAAGAAAAGGAAATCCATGGCCTGCATTTTCATACTGTATTTTCAGCGAAAGATTTTACCCCTCTACTGAAAACCGTTGAAAAATTACGTCGTTATTTTGGTAATAAACTAGAAAAATTAGAGTGGATCAATTTAGGTGGTGGATACTTATTTCACAGTATTGATGATTATCAGCCGTTTATCGATGTGGTGACCCTGCTGCGCAAAGAATTGAAACTGGACATATACATTGAACCAGGTAATGCCGTTATTGGAAATGCCGCGAATTTGGTAGCCACTGTAATAGATTGCTTTGAAAGTGATGGCAAAAACATCGTAATTTTAGATACGTCCGTAAATCACAATCCAGAAGTTTTTGAATATCAGCGTCTTTTAGATATAGCTGAGCACGATAACACAGGTAAATATAACGCCATAATAGCAGGTGGCACTTGCCTTGCTGGGGATATTTTTGGTGAATATCGCTTTAGGCAACCTCTGCAAATTGGCGATAAAGTCACCTTTAATGATGTAGGTGCGTATAGCCAAATTAAAGCACACCGATTCAATGGGCATAATCTCCCATCTATCTACTTGCAACCCATTGATGGTGAAATACAGCTACTTAAACGCTATACCTATCAAGATTATCAACAGCAGTGGACGATGTCTACCTAACACTTTGAATATACGTAACTAACCAGAATTTCTATTATTCCTATTTTATTTTCAATTTTTGACAGTACCAATGACCACTCGAGATAGATTACTTCAACTTTTTCATGTCCTCCCACAACAAGAGCAAAATGTATTGCTCGTGTTATCTGTCGTTTATGCACCTGTTGGACAAAATCAGTTGATTGCTTTGCTAAAATCTTCGGGATTTGACAGCGGTACAATACAAAATGTTAATCGAGATTTTTGGGAACGATTTCAGAAAATGGGTTTTATCACTCAACGAGAAGGCTGGAGTTGTCATGTTGAGATGATGGAACCGTTGATGCGAATAGCCATTGATCAGCCATGGTTTACAAAACTCATGCAGCAAATCATTATGGATAAAAGCTCATTTAGTTTTATGTCACCCGACATAAATGTGTTGCATCAAGTCAAAAGAATGCGTTTATTTCTCTATCAAGGTAATGAAACCGGTTTTGCAGCAAATATCAGTTATCTATACGAGAATTTTCCTCGCTATTTCTTTGATCAAATTCACCAATTATTTTTTACGAATTTTGATGACATATGGTTTGCTTCTCTACCTCAGAAAATTCGTTTTTTA
>CAJBJW010000040.1 GCA_903953455.1 uncultured Pseudomonadota bacterium
AACGATAAATGCGTTAATCCGAGAGACTTTATGTTAAAAAAACAGAAATTTATTTTTTATCCACTGTGGTTTTTGTTATATACCTTTAGCATAAATGCTTTAAGTGCAGCCATAATTCCTGCTCCAACACCCTTTAGTTTTTTACTTCAAACGGATGTTAAATTAAATTCCCTTGTTACTTCTAATTACATAGCTGTTGACGGTCTTAAAAATAATACCAAAGCCACCATTAGTATTAAAAATGGTAAATTTTCTATTAATGACAAAGTTTTTAGAACCAGTTCCACTACCGTTGTGAATGGAGATCGTGTTCGCCTTCAACATACCAGTGCTAAAACCTATAAAAAAACCACCATCACTACATTAAAAATAGGTAGCGTCCAAGGTACCTTTAGCACCACGACGATAGATAACCCTAAAAATATTATTATAGATACCACACCTGATACATTTGCTTTCACAGCGCAAGTTAACCTTCCTTTAAATAAGGCGACTACATCCAATACGATTATCGTCACAGGCATCAATGCGCCTGCTGCAATAAGCATTGTGGGGGGTGAATATGCAATGAATAATGGGGATTTCTCGAGTAAAAATGGCAGCGTTAATAATTCAGATAAGGTGACAGTTCGAATATTTTCAGCCTCTACTTATCAGACCAAAAACCAAGCGACGTTAACCATCGGTGGCGTTTCAAGCACATTGAGTGCAACCACTTTAGACACACCAAAACTTGTATTAGACACCATGCCGGACACGTTTAATTTTGTTGAACAAGTCGATCTTTCTTTAAACACACGCATTACATCAAATACGATTACGGTAACAGGCATTAATACGCCAACTGCAATAAGTATTGTGGGAGGTGAATATGCAATGAATAACGGGGATTTCTCGAGTAAAAATGGTAGCGTTAATAATTCAGATAAGGTGACAGTTCGAGTATTTTCAGCCTCTACTTATCAAACCAAAAACCAAGCGACGTTAACCATCGGCGGTGTATCGGCGACGTTTAACGTCAGTACAATGAAATCAACTGATAAATTTTTACTTCCTGCAACGGATGGCGGAGATCCTGCATTTTATAACAAAAGCTATTTTCAAGGACCTGTAGCCTGTGCAAATTGCCATGATAATTTGGTAGATAGCACGGGCAAAGATGTTTCGATTCAATTGGATTGGTCGGCTACTATGATGGCGAACGCTTCACGTGATCCTTTTTGGAAAGCCAAAGTCCGCAGTGAACTCACGCGTAACCCACAACTCGCCAGCACCATCAATGATAAATGTTCGCGATGCCACGCCCCTATGGCAAATTTTGAAGCTAAAAAAGACAATACTATTTTAACGCAGACCGTTTTTGATGATGGGCAAGACGGACTTTTAAACCCGCTGCACCCTAATCATGATGCAGCGATGTCGGGGGTGGGATGTACACTTTGCCATCAAATCCAAAACGCCGATAATTTAGGTAAACTAACTAGTTTCACCGGTGGATATACTATCGGAGATAATATGCTACTGTATGGACAATATGAATTTCCTGTCACACGTGAAATGATTCGCCAAACCGTCGGCTATACGCCAACGTTCAGTAAACATGTTGAATCATCGAAGCTTTGCGGTACTTGCCATAATTTAAAAACGCCTTTTGTAGATCAATTTGGAAAAATAGTAAGCACCACGCCCGAAACTGAATTTCCAGAGCAAATGCCGTACACAGAATGGGAACAAAGCAATTACGCAAAACCTGAGAATGCAAAAGAATGCCAAGATTGTCACATGCCACGCTCAGACAATGTGAAAATTGCCACGATCCCCCAATCTCTTTCTCCACGTGATAATTTCCGCAAACACGATTTTGTTGGCGCCAATAAATTAATGCTCGATATTTTTAACAATAACAAAAAACAACTCGGTGTACTCGCCAGCACAGCCGATTTCAACGAATCCATTGAAAAAACACAAAGTATGCTTAATAGTGCTGCCACTATTAGTACCGTTAATTCTTCACTGACGAATTCGACCTTAACGTTTACTCTCAACATTACCAGCACAACAGGTCATAAACTCCCTACTGCTTACCCTTCCAGACGGGTGATATTGCATGTTAAAGTAAAAGACGCAACCAATAAAATTGTTTTTGAATCTGGACGAATCAACCCTGATGGCAGTATTGAAGGTGTTGATGCCGATAGTGACAATTCAAAGTTTGAACCTCACTACGATGTGATTGATTCTGAAGATAAAGTTCAAATCTACGAAGCGATTATGGGAAATAATCAAAATGAGGTCACCTACACTTTACTTCGTGGCAAGACCTATTTAAAAGACAATCGACTTTTACCTGCCGGCTTTAATAAATCGACAGCACCTCAAGATGTAAAAGTCGTAGGTGACGCGTTAAACGATGCTAATTTCATTGGCGGAAGCGATCAAGTGAGTTATAGCATCAAAGGACTTACAGGAAAACAATATACCATTGACGCCGAATTGATTCATCAACCCATTTCGTATCCTTTCGCCCATGATTTATTCAAAGAACCTACAAACGAAGGCGATGATTTTAAACTTATGTTTGATAACTCCAACTTTAAAAGCAATCAAATTACTTCTCTCTCATTTAACGTGTTGAAATAAGTTTTTCGTTGTTTTAATGCTCTTGCGTTTTTTTGTAATGCATATCCCCTATAAAATTAATAAAAATATGGGATATGCAACATTGATATTTTTACGAACCACAAAAAACAACCAAAATTTACATGTATATAACTGATAATTAAATTATTTTTAATCATGGCTTCTTGATTGCTTAAGTGTATTTGTTTTTCATAAAACACACTTAAAACAACTACTCAATATGTAGGAGGTACATGAACATGTCAAACACCAAAATACCAATCCATAGGCGCACAGGCAGAATTGGTTTACTTGCCCTCGCGCCCATGATGACGTTACTGTCTATCAATGCAAACGCTGCGCCAGCATCTATAACCGCTACCGCAAAACTCGACATCAAAACCAATCAAGTGGTTGTTACTGGCAAAACAGCGGCCACTATTGATGCGGGTGCAAGAATTTCTGTTTATGATGTGAATGAGCATATCGTGCTTTATTCCGCCATGTCAGATGCAAAAAAAGCATTCAAAATGAATTTACTTGGCACCACCACCGTACCTTGTATGGTGCGAGTGAAGGCGACAAATCCCAAAGATAATTCACTATCACAGGTTTTACTTCCTGTTTCAGGTGCACCGGCATCCTGTAAAACCAATCAAGCCCCGCCAGGCTGCGCGATTCTTAGTCCATCAACGGATACTGAAGTCGTTGATAATAGCGTGGTGAATTTTGAAAGCGCTGCTTTAAAAACCAATGCCACCTATGAATGGTCGTTTGGCGATGGCTCTGCTAATGCGCTACTCAATAAAACAAGCCATCTCTACACCACCCCCGGAAAATATCGCGTGACACTCAAAGTGACAAGTGGCGCATCTCGATGCTTAGATGAAACCTTTGTTTCTGTCATTCCCCCTAAAGGCACGAACCCTAATCCTAAGGTGGGTGAATTAGAAGCACCTAAAATTGCTGATGCGATGCCAAAAGCGGATGGCAGCAATGACGTGAATGCGTATGTGGTCCTGCCTTTTGAAGATATGGGGATGCAAGGCGGAAGTCAAATTCAAATTCCATATAATAACTTAGTGCCTTATAACGCACTGAATGCTCAGGTACTTCAAAAACTTCCCCATAAACCTCCACTCATCGAAGACACAAAAGTGAGTGTTACTTATTCGGCTGCATCAAATCCAAAAGATCCTGCCGCACCAGTGGGCAACGCGTCCATTAACTCTACTAGCCAAAACTTATTTAATCAAAACCAAGTCGGTGCCAATTTTGATCCTGTTGAAACAGCAAAACTAGCATCAACCACCAAAGAAACGAAATATGTTGATGAACGCTCATACAACAAAGCCTTAATTGCTAAAACAGAATTTTGGGATAAAATCCATCAAGAAAATGCCACTAAAATTACAGATGCAACTGGAAAACCTTTAAATTTAGTGGAACAAGGGCTGTCAAAAGCCGACACGGAAAATACGTTTATCGGGCAAGCATTAATGCTACCCGACCAAGGTTTACGTGGCCAATCCGACGGTGGTAAAGAAGTACGCGCCATGCCCGGTATTTCAAACCCATACATTGACAATAAGCCACAAAAATTAAGCTATAATTCGACCCTACAGTCATTTATCGCTCAAAATATTCCCGCGACATCCACTGACGATCAAGGTAGAACAAATCCATACCCTATCATGCGTGTTGAAGCTAAAGTCGGTAATAAAGTGGTCGCTAAAACAGATGCCGTTTACACGACAGCTTCAGAAACGCAGTGTCGCTCATGCCATATTCGCGGTCAAAAAGGTGCTGATCACACTGTATGGCGGACACCTGTCACCATTAACGAACTAGTCAATCCTGATGGTTCAAGAGGTCCGGCCACAGGTGAAGGCGCATTCCCCTTCCCTGCAACTTACCCAAAAGAAATCAAATTAACAGGAGATGCGATTGCTGATTTTAAAACCTACGGTTACGGCCCCTCTGTTCACCAAACGTTTATTGGTGGCACATTTGTGTTAAATCCACTTGCATCCATGGTCGCTCCGGGTATTAAGCTTGAATTTGACGAAAATGGCGTACGAACAGATCGCGTAGAGGAATCGCGCTGGTTAAAACCCGATGGCTCAACGAGTAAGACGAATCCCACTAAAGATCCCAAATGGAAAATACAAATTCGTCTTAAATTCAAAGATGCGAAAAATTTTGGTGACGATACTTGGCAAAATCAAGAAAAAGCAGCGCGATTTAATAATATGCTCATGCACGATTACATGACGCCAATTAACTACAGTAACGCGCGTGATGATATCTTTGCTGATTATGCTGAGGACAAATTCACCACGCGAAACTCTGTGACCATGTGCGCATCACATCACACAAGCACACTCAAAGCCGATATAGGCTCTGGGGCTTACAGTCAAGTTAAGACACTCTCGGACTATACAAGAACCGAGCACGCATTCCATGGCAAAATGCAGGTGTATAAACGTGATGTATCAGCCACTGAATCAGCGG
>CAJBJW010000041.1 GCA_903953455.1 uncultured Pseudomonadota bacterium
GCTGTCAGTGCCCAATTTAAACGTTCCGCATGGCGATCGCAGATTTTAATAATTTCAATCATCGGGTTCATTGTAATTGGATGCCCGTTTCTTTAGCGACGTCATAAACAGGAAGTGTGTTGGCATTTTCTAAACGGAGTACAACATCAATTTTTTGCTCACCCAGTTCAGAATGAAGAGAACGAAGAAAGCGTAATTTTGCCATGGCGATCAGTGAAATGTCTTGATTTTCAGGTTCGATATAAAGATCGATATCGCCTCCACGTTTGGTATCATCAACACGCGAACCAAATAACCAAACATGCGTCATGTCACCGAAATAGAGACGCGCCTTTTCGCAAATGGTTTGCTGTTGAAAATACGTTAAACGCATCTGACTATTCTCTCTGTTGAGTGTACTTTTAGACTACAACTTAAGCAAAAACTAACTTAATCAGCATACCCACTGATATTGCAATTAGCCCTAACAAGGCTCGATTCGTTATTTTTGTATTCTGCATATCTTGTTGCATTATTGAAAGTTGGGTAATTATTCGCATTTCAGAATCTTTTATTTCCCCTCGAACTCGTTCAATTTTTAATTCCGTTTCCAGTATTCTTGCATCAAGTGATTTATTGGTAACCACATCATCAAGTCTAAAATCATGCTTTGTTTGCTCGATTGCAGCTGTCGCGGTTTCGCGCTGTATAGCTGCAATGACTTCTGCTTGTTGTTCTGTGAACCCTACGCTTTTAAGGCGAACATAGAAGGCGTGTGTGTCAAACGACATGGCTAGTCCAGTCATGGTTACACCCATTTAGTCAGTAAAGTTGAAATTAGTGTGTTGCGAACAACAGCAGTTGCGTGGTCTGGTTCACCCGCTAAAACAGTATTTAGCCACTCGTTTCGGGCCTCTTTTGATGGTGCTATCGCTTCAAGCGCATCTACAAAAGGTTTTTCTAAGGATAGAAACTTACGGTTTGCACGGTTTTTAATATCGGGAAAATAAGTCACACGCTCCGTTTTTATGCGGTTTACTGTTTTTCCCTGCTCCAGTTTTGGTGCTTTTTTAGCTAATTCCACTGGTTTCACCTGCAATATTGACGTTGTGTCGTTATTTGTGTTCATGTCAATTCTTTAGTCGATATAGGATATTGATCATACTATCGTGTCACATGACACACATTAAATATGTGTGTCATGTGACACGATAACCTAAATGGCTTTGATAAAACAGTGTTAAGCTAATGGATTTTGATGTTTCGTGCATCATACCACACCACACCCAATTGTTCCGACGGGAACTGCGCTAGCACCTTTTTTAGGTAATAAAGCTGAAACGAGTTTGGGGGCGGTTTTATTAGTCAAATATCATCCAAATATTTAGTAGTAAATTTTATTTACTGTTTAGCATATTTTAAAACTATTTCATATCCCTCATTTGAGTGAAAAGGACGAAGATAGTTTTGAATGTTATCTGCTCAATTTGCATCAAAATAAATCTTCCCTTTTTACTTTTTTCATTTAAATTATTAACTGCTTGGTCGATAACGCTGTTTCCTAGAATCTAAAATTAAACGTTTTTTCCACAAATTTAAAAATTTTCGGTGATTTATTATGGCTTTAATCAAAAAATCCTCGAGTGCTCCTATAACAAAAAATACAGAACGCTCAGACTCCGCTGAAACCCTTCGTAATGTAGAAGTTCAACGAAAAAAAGCGAGAACACTCGCAAAACAACAACAGGCCGCTGAACGTATTGCTGCTGCAACGGGTCAATTATCTTCGGGTATTAATGAAGCGGCGTCTGCTGCTGAAGAACTTCGTCGCGCGTCGGATCAAATCGCTGCGGGGGCTGAAGAGGCATCAGGTGCTGCAGAAGAATCTACCGTTGCATTAAAGCAGGTGGTTAGTGCAATTGGTCGTCAGTTGCAAAATGCAGAAACTTCCCAAACAAAAGGCGATAATGCCTACAATTTAATTGCCCGTGTTAATACGGATATCAATGATTTGATTAAAAATGTCGGGCAAGCGGCTAGACGTCAAGCCTTGTCAGTGGATATGGTCATTGAGCTGGAAAATCAAGCCGCGAACATTGGTGACATTGTAAAAGCGGTTGCGCGTATTGCCGATCAAACGAATTTATTAGCATTGAATGCCGCCATTGAAGCCGCGCGTGCAGGTCAGCACGGTAAAGGCTTTGCGGTAGTGGCAGATGAAGTACGCACATTAGCGGAAACGTCTGAAAAAAGTGCAAAACAAATTCAAGAATTAGTGGCACAAATTCAAGGTGAAGTGAAAGTGATTGCTGAAGGGATTAATACGTCAGCGAAAACGGTGGAAGTGGAAGTTGAAAACGGTCGGCTGATTACCGAGCAACTCGAAAAAATTCGCGGGATTAGTATTGAAGTGGTTAATGGTATTCGTGATATCGCTACGGGTGCACAGCAATCGGTTACTGCGTCACAGCAGGCACTTATTGGCTCAGAAGCCATCGCCGCAGCCGCTGAAGAGCAATCGGCCGCCGCTGAAGAAACCAGTAAAACCATTGATGAACAAGCACGCGCCCTTTCTGAATGTGAGCAACTTGCACAAAGTTTATCTGAGCTTGCTGAAGATTTGAAAACCTCAACTGATGTTGCCAAAAGTGCTGAAGAGGTTGCCTCTTCTGCAGAGGAATTATCCTCAGCGGTGCAAGAAATTAACCGTTCTGGTTCACAAATTATGGAGGCGATTAATCAAATCCGTGAAGGTGCTCGCTCACAAGCGTCAGCGACGGAAGAATCTGTTTCTGCGTTGACACAAATCCAAAAAGGCTTAGAAATTGCGCAAGAGCGCGGAACCAAAAGTTTAGATGCGGTGCGTGATATTCAAGATTCGTTGACAACCAATAAAAAATTGGTAGATTCATTGATTAACGGAATTGGCAACTCGATGTCGAGTACACAAGACAGCATCAAACGTGTGACGGATTTAGAGTTATTGTCACGTCGAATTGATAAAATTGTCGATGCGATTGCAACCGTGTCCATTCAAACCAATATGCTTGCCGTGAACGGTTCGATTGAGGCAGCGCGCGCAGGTGAATTTGGTAAAGGCTTTGTTGTTGTTGCAACGGATATTCGTAATTTAGCGCATGATTCAGCTGAAAATGCAGATCGCATTAAAGATTTAGTAAAAGCCGTACAAGATCAAATTGGCGTTGTCGGTAAAGATTTAGCTGAAATCGTTGTCAGTGCACAAACTGAAGTCGAAAAATCAAAATTGAGTACCAGTAATTTACAAATTATTGAAACAGATGTGTCGGAAATTGAGAAAGGCGCTGCGGAAATTTTAGCGGTATCAGACGAAATTGCAGCGGCCATCAATCAAGTGAAAACGGGTGTGGATCAAATTTCAGCCGCCGCGCAAGAAGCTGAAAAAGCCGCATCAGAAGCCGCCGCAGCGGCAACACAGCAATCACAAGGTGCTGAAGAATTGGCCACAGCAATTGAGGAAATTGCATCATTAGCGGATGAATTGCAAAGTGCGTAAGCCTTGCAGCTCAATCTTTAGGAGATTGTTATGACTAACGAGAATCTAAACGATCAGCCCGATTTTGAGCCGGTCGAAGATTTAGCACAGGCGTTGCCCGAAAGTGAGGAGCTATCATTCGATGAGTTGCAAGCTGAATTGCTAACTGAAGAATCGAATGTACAGCAATTCGTGACGTTTTATGCAGGCGGTGAAACCTTTGCTGTCGACATGGCACCTGTACAGGAAATTATCCGTGTGCCTACTGTTGTGCGTGTCCCTCTTGTGCCTGATACGCTTGAAGGTTTAGCGAATTTGCGTGGCAAAGTGTTGCCGATTATTTCACTGCGTCGTGTGTTTGGTTTTCCAGAACAAGAGTATAACGACGCAACGCGTGCCATTGTGATTGATTTAGGCCAGCCTTTAGGGTTTGTAGTGGATCATGTGGCAAGTGTGGTCGGTGTCGAAATTAATAAAGTACAAGATGTGACTTCAATTGGTGGCGTTGTTAATACCGAATTTTTGGCTGGACTGCTCAAAGATGTGGGTGGTGTATCCATGACCATGATTGTGGATTTTGCACGATTAATTGCGCATGAGTTTTCGGATATTGCGCAAGCATCGAGTAATACGGCTGCAATGCGAAGTTTGACAGGGCAAGATGAGACGGTTGATGAAGGCTTTAGCGATGAACTGCATTTAGTGAGTTTTAGCGTGGCTGAACAAGAGTACGCAATTGATATTCAAGACGTGCAAGAAATTGTCCAAATTCCAGATCAAATTATCCATGTGCCGCATTCGGATTCACACGTTTTAGGGGTGATGACGTTGCGTCAACGTATGTTGCCGCTCGTGAGTTTACGTCGAATGTTCGCGCTGCCTTTCCAAGAGGTGGATGAGAGTAGTCGTATTGTGGTGATTTCTGTAGGTAATGCGGCCGTAGGTGTTGTCATGGATACGGTCAACGAAGTCTTGCGCGTATCAAAAAACGATGTCAGCGTGATGCCAGCCATGTTAGCGCGAGATGGCGATTTGTCTGAAATTAGCGAAATTTGTCGTTTAGATAATGGTAAGCGCTTAGTGTCGATTATTTCAGCGGATAATATGTTCCGACATCAGGCCGTGCAAGAGGCATTGGGGGCTATTGACGGGCAAGGTGATGAGATGGAACATCATGATGCTGCACGTGATTCAATTGAAGACGATGAGCAAATGGTGGTTTTCCGTTTAGGAACTGAAGAATACGGTGTGCCTATTGAAAGCGTTCAAGAAATTGTGCGTATGCCAGAGGAATTGACGCATGTTCCTAAAACACCTGCGTTTGTGGAAGGTGTGATGAATTTACGCGGTAGTGTGTTGCCGGTTGTAGATCAACGTTTGCGTTTAAATTTACCCAGTTTGGCGCGCTGTGAGCAGCAACGGATTATGGTATTTTTATTTGATGAATTGCGCACGGGCTTTATTGTGGATTCGGTGGCGGAAGTGCTTAAAATTCCGCGCGCAGCGATTGAACCTGCGCCACATTTATCAGTGAGTCAAGCGCATTTGATTTCGCGCGTGGCGAATTTAGAAAAACAAAAACGATTAATTTTGTTAATTGATCCAACGCATTTACTGGAATCAAAAGATTTGAAAACGTTAAATGCGATGAATGTCTAAATAAGGAAGTAGGGGGCGGATTCATTTCGCCCCTTATGACTTAATCAATTTACCTGTCAAGTTACGCCGTATGTTTGAAAAACCCTCCAAAAAATTCTCCGACGGGTAAAAATCAGTTTTTGTCGTTATCCCGATTATCGTTAAGCATTCTTCCAAGTGATTAGTTTGTCTATCTGTGTATGGAAATTAAATTTGGATATTTGTAATAAGTATCCGACAATTAATGGCATTTTTTAAATGATGCTTAATTTCAAATTTACTTTCATGGATAGTTATGCTTATTCGCCTAATAAGTTGTATTTTGTTAACTCATTTTTCTGTCGTAATGGCGGATACGTTAGATGTGGCTAAAATTCATAAAGCGTCCATTTCATTAACGTCTCATTTAGGTATTTTGGAAGATAAGGACCAAACGCTCACATTCGAAGAGATACAAAAAGAGCGTGTCCAATTCAAAACGAATTTGCCAGCAATTGAAGCAATCAATTTATCTTATACTGCATCAGCATTTTGGTTAAGGTTCAATTTCGATAATAGCAGTAACGAGTCAATTGAAAAAGTCATTGAGATTAATCAATCTTTACTAGAAAACGTGGATTTTTATTGGCAAACTCAAGGTAAAACCATCAAAACTATTCACACGGGTTATGCCCACCCTTTTCAGAATCGCGCCTATAAAACCCGAGTATTCGCTTTTCCCTTGATGCTCAAGGCGCATAGTCAAAATGTTATCTATATAAGAGTTGCTTCACCTAATGCCATGAATATTCCTGTTCGATTATGGAATTTAGAGGAATTTCAAATCAAAGATCGCAATGCGCATGTCTTTCAAGGTGTTTATTTTGGCATCTTGTTTGCCATTGCCATTTTTAGTTTAGCGATGGCAATGGTGTTGAAAGAGCTTGATTACGTTATTTACGTGTGTATTATTTTTTCGATTGCAATGAGTTTTATGTCGTTTCGGGGGTTGGGAACAGAGCTTATTTGGCAAGATTCACCTGAATTCACAAAAGTGGGCACGTTATTATTCGCTTCTTTTGCAGCTATTGCACAATTATGTTTTATACGGCGAATATTGGATGTACGAACATTGATTCCAGGATTTGAGCCCATTATGACAGGCGTGATATTTTTGCTGTTATGTATTTCAATGGGGGTCGTTTTGAATTTTGCTATGACAGCGAAATATTCATCATTCGGATTAGTGGGTTATCAAATTTTTATATTAGGGATTAGTTTCATTGGTGTTCTAAAACAAAGACGCAGTGCTCGATTCTTATTTGCGGGTTTATTGATGCTCTCCATTGGTTTTGTAACCACTATTTTGTATGCGCTAGCATTACTTCCCAGTAATACGTTTACGA
>CAJBJW010000042.1 GCA_903953455.1 uncultured Pseudomonadota bacterium
GCCCCGGAAAATTTTGGTGTACAAATAGTATTCGCATAATTAGTTTAATGGGTCTGTTTTTTCATAATGGTTTCAACGCGCCGCAAATCTTCGATCGTGTCAACGCCAGCAATAGGCGCTTTTTCAACCGTTTGCACTAAAATTTTTTCACCTTGCCATAAAATACGCAACTGCTCAAGCGCTTCAATGGATTCAAGTTCAGACGCCGGCCACGCACAGTATTTTTTTAAAAATCCAACGGTGTAAGCATAGAGACCAATATGCCGTAAATAGGGCAGGTTACTTGGCATTTCCTGTGTGGTTGCAAATGTTGCACGATTCCAAGGAATGGGAGCGCGACTGAAATAGAGTGCATAACCTTGTTTATCGAGGACAACTTTCACCGCGTTGGGGTTGAAAATATCATCACTTTCGCCAATTTTTGCGGCAAGTGTTGCAATACCGGCTTGTGTTTGGCTTGCAAGCGCTTGCGCCACTTGGGTGATATAATGGGCTGGCAATAAAGGTTCGTCACCTTGAAGGTTAACAATAATCGTGCCATCTTCCCAACCGAATTTTTCAGCCACTTCAGCGATTCGTTCAGTGCCGCTTTCGTGATGCGAGCTGGTTAAAATACCTTCAAATCCTAAATCTACAATCGTATTTAAAATACGCTCATCATCCGTAGCAACGACAATTTGCTGTGCATTGGCTTCGTTTGCTCGATCACAAACGTGAGCAATCATTGGTTTGCCAGCAATGGGCAATAAAGGTTTTCCTGGTAGACGTGTGGAGGCGTATCGGGCAGGGATGACAACTTTAAAAGGCACACTCATTTTGCAAGCGCGTCGTATTCTTCCAAAGAGATATGGCGTGCTTCATCTTCAAGCATCACTGGAATGGCATCACGAATAGGGAAAGCGAGTCGATCTGCGCGACAAATGAGTTCTTGAGCGATTTTGTCATAATGAAGCGGACTTTTGCAAATCGGGCAGGCTAAAATATCCAGCAATTTCGGGTCAATCATAAGGCTCTCTTGAAAGGTTTTGTTTTGAGTAAAGTTAAAAATTGCTGATTGAACTCAGCAGGCAATTGCGCACTAATGGGAACAAACCAATGATTTGCCGTGGCAAACGCTTTGCATTTTACCGCATCTTTCTCTGTCATAAGAACAAGTTGATGATTAAAATTAATTTCTGCTGGTAAAAAAACATGATGATCGGGGAAACTATGGTCAATACGCTCAGTAATACCGGCTTTATCGAGTTGAGTAAAAAAACGCTCTGGATTGCCAATGCCTGCAACGCCATGACAGGGTAGTAAGTTAAAATCGCTTAATGGTTTTGTTTCGCCTGTCAGTAAATTGACAGCAACGTCACCGATTAGTTGCATTTCCCATTCTAACCAAGCTGTATCGGTTTGTTTTGACCCGTTGACCACCACAAAATCCACGGTGTTTAAACGTTCAATAGGCTCACGCAAAGGTCCTGCAGGAAGGCAGGCTGAATTTCCAAAACGCCGAGCACCGTCAATGACAGCAATTTCTATATCACGCTTTAGTGCGTAATGTTGCAAACCATCGTCAGCTAAAATAACGTCACAGGGTACATGTTTTAATAAAAAGTGCGCTGCCGCAACACGATTGACACCAATCGCCATAGGGCATTGTGTTTGTTTAACTAGAAGTAAAGCTTCATCGCCCACGTCGCTTGATGTGCTTGTTTGCGTGACCATTTTGACGTCTGTCTTGCCACCATAACCACGACTAATTAAGCCAACACGATACCCCTCATTTTTCAATAAATTGGCTAAATGAATAGTGAGGGGGGTCTTTCCGGTTCCACCAACGGTAATGTTGCCAATAATGACGACAGGAACAGGCATTGTTTCACTTTTAAAAATACCTATTTTATAAAACCATCGACGACATTTCACGATATCAATAAATAGCATCGCAAACGGCGTTAGTGCGGCACCTATAAAATGGTCGTTGTACCAAATATCAATTAAATAACGTGAAATGGTTTTTTTCATGACAGAATATCGCTAAATGAAATAGTTGTTAGGGTGACGCCAGTTAATTTAATAACATGAGTATAACCAAGACCGTCACTGTCTGTGACGAGATAAGCGTCCGTTGTACCAATGACTTGACCAACATAAAATTTAATAGCTCCATCAAGCTTGTCGTCAGCGTTTTTAAGTAAACTTGTTAAGCTATCAATTGATTTATCAGCAAAAAGAACGTTTTCGCTGCTACCATCAACGCCAAATCCAGAAATTTTATCACTACCACTTTTAAAGTCAGTAATAACATCGGTATAGATAGCGCTTTTTGTGTCTAAATTACCCGAAAAAATAAATGTATCGTCTCCCGCGCCACCAATCATTAAATCAATACCATCATTGCCTGTAATCGTATCATTTCCAGTACCCCCAATGAGCGTATCATTGCCAACACTGCCAGTAATACTGTCATTCCCACCTGCGCCTACAATTGAGTTCATGCCTGTTATAGTGCCTGTAATACTTGTATCTTCTGACTTTTGAATTGTAATAGATAATGTACCTTTGTTATCAATATTACCGCTGCTGTAATCTAAGCTTGTTAATGCAATGATATTAACGATTGCCTTAGTGTTAGAAACAGTAAGTATATCTTCTTCAGGAGAAAAGTCCGTGATGGTGTATGTGTGTGGATCTGTACTCGACGAATCAATAATGAATTTATCGTTACCTGTACCACCTGTCAAAGTGTCGTTGCCTGCGCCACCTCTGATTTCATCATCATTATCTCCACCATTAATAATATCATTGCCATTGCCGCCGTTGATCGTATCATTTCCAGTTCCACCAATAATCGTATCATTTCCTGCTGCACCTGTAATGCTGTCGTCACCTGTACCACCATCAATATTGTTATTGCCTAATGCGTCAGTTATTTTGTCGTTTCCATCACCACCGATAATCGTGTCATTTCCTAATCCACCGGTAATAGTGTCATCCCCCAAACCACCATTGATGCTGTTGCTGCCACTCGAATCTTTAATAAAATCATCTCCATCACCAGCAATAATTGTGTCATTACTTGATCCACCTGTAATGCTATCACTACCAGCGCTACCTTCAATGCTGTTCATACCATTAGAGCCAATAATGCTAATGTCTGAAGAAGACGCAGTAATAGAAAGTGTTCCTGAATTAGTAATCTTACTATAATCAACCTCTGTAATTAGCTGGGGAGTGGTTACTTTGGCTGTGGCGCCACTTGAGATATTTAGTTTATCGTCGGTCGCACTAAAATCAATGATGGTATCTATACCAAAATCGACGTTAATTGAATCACTACCAGCACCACCAGTAATGGTGTCATTGCCAGAACCTCCAGTGATGCTGTCATCACCCGAACCGCCATCAATGCTATCGTTCCCCGCGTCACCTTTGATAGTGTCATTGCCTAGGCCACCGTTAACACTATCATCACCAATGCCACTTGTAATGCTATCGTTTCCAGCACCGCCGTCAACGATGTTTAAGCCATTACCGGTTGAAATAATATCGTTTCCATCTCCACTTGAGATAGAATCATTTCCAGAGCCTGTTGTGATGTTATCAATGCCAGCGCCACCGATAATTGTATTGTTGCCTTCACTACCATTAATGAGGCTCAAGCCAGCACCACCTGTAATGCTGTCGTCGCCTAAACCACCGTCAATACTATTACCGCCATCGCCACCAAAAATAGTGTCATTACCAATTCCACCAAAAATAGTGTCATTGCCAGCGCCACCAGTGATATTATCATCACCCGAGCCACCATCTAGGCTATTGTTACCATTACCACCAAAAATAGTGTCATTACCTAGATCACCCAAAATAGTGTCGTTTCCTGCTCCTGCAGTAATACTGTCACTTCCAACACTCCCTAAAATGCTGTTCATACCATTAGAGCCAATAATGCTAATGTCTGAAGAAGACGCAGTAATAGAAAGTGTTCCTGTATTAGTAATCTTACTATAATCAACCTCTGTAATTAGCTGGGGAGTGGTTACTTTGGCTGTGGTGCCACTTGAGA
>CAJBJW010000043.1 GCA_903953455.1 uncultured Pseudomonadota bacterium
TTCTGTTAAGTAAAGTACCAGAAAAACTTGTGAATTTACTTCCACCAGCAAGCGCATTTCTTCCTGAAAATCCAAATTGTGAATCACATTTCAATATAGATTTGCCAATGGCTGATATACGAAGCTTGACTAAATCAGGTAAAAGACCCGCAATGTCGATTTTATCGCACTTTAGTGGGGATAAATTAAACTTTTGTTCAAATATTTCGCTAAACTTGCCACTCGAGCTGAATGTTGAGTGGTAAAAAAACTCTTTTGATCAACAATGTATGCAAGAATTGGAGTGCGCTGTAATAGTTAACTAAATTATATTCTGGGAATACAATTTAAAAATGCCACCAATGCAGTGGCATTGTTTCAACTATGTGCGATTTTATTTTGTGCTGACGATTTTGATGTGGAGCGCTGCTGCTTTCGCATATTTAGTAGCCTCACCGGGGTGCCCTAAACTTCCATGTTCAATTGCTTTTTGCAGTTCTACTGCTGCATTATTTAAAAGCAACTTAATATCGCTTGGAGCTGTTGCCGCATCAGCTTTCGTTTTTTCAAGTGCTCTGGTTGCAAATCGCACCAAATTTGACGCATTGCCTGAGGATCCCTCTTTGACAGCGGCATTTACAAGATCAACTGCTGTCGTATAATGATCATCCGCAAAGATATTTACTGCAAATAATACGCTTACTAAAAAAAAGGAGAGTCTTTTCATAAATCACTTTTACCTTGTTATTTTATTGGTTTGCTCTGGCATTAACCTGTATTACCTTATCCAAACAGAACACCAGAGGCTATTATTCAATGACAAATCAAATGGTGCTCTATAAAGGACATCGAATTATAACAAAAACCACTGCCATAAAGCCTATATTCTTTTAGGCAATAGCGTAAATATCTAAGGTTTAACCAATAATTTAAATTTCCTCTCCAAAATAAACATCCTTGTTTACTCTTAACATTGATATTAAGCTGCAATCGATAAGTAAGAGCCTACAGTATTTTGCAATGAATTATTATTAACGGTATTCAATGCAAGTTGCGTTAGAAAATCTTGTAATTTGATTGGCGCAGATGAGCACGTTTTGTCTGTGAAAGTGAGCATAAAACGATCAAAGTTCGCGTTCAATGTGTTGGCTTCTTGAACGGCGCCGATAAGTTTTTGTAAACTGTTACTTGGACTGTCATAAGCTATCTGTGCTTTTGGAGGCAATCCCGTATTTGGAACAACAGGAATTCCCAGGTCTTGCAGCATCGCAATATCTAACGGTGAAATAGGACTAACCTGCCCTTTTTTGATGGTTTCTGCCATTAAATCACCCTGCACATCAACATGATAATAAGCCGATCCATTGCCCGCGCTCTCAGGCACTAATGGTACTGGATTACCTGCATTTGCTTTTTGTGCATTTACACCGACAAAATAAGGCTTGTTATTTTGCATCATCACAAGTTCGTCGTATTTGGTTCTTAATGGGGTCGCAGCATTGCCTATCACCCCTGTAAACGCTATACCATGAAGGATTTCGTGCGTGATAATAGAAGTAAAATCAAATTTATCGGGTGATGGCTCACCTTTAAATGACATATCCCCTATTCTTCCTAAATTAATAAATAGATTAGCATCAGGACTATTTGGATGTAATTCAGATTTGTAAGTAACGTCAGATACAAAAGACGTATCAATCACATTTTCTGTTTGTGTTGTTGCCTCTGTCATTGTTGCATCCGCTTCAGCAAGAATATCATTTGAGGTGTTTTGACCAATTACTTTTACATTAAAAACCACATCCGAGTGAATGTATTGACCGATATTTGCAAATGCTGTTTTTAACGAATCAATCACGTTAGACAAATACTCTCCTAAATTTGCATCACTCACATCAATGGTATATTTGAAACCATCACCACCTGAAATGAGCGTATTCATATCAGTTTTAATGGTATTTGCAGCATTGACAGATGTTGAATTTGTATCAATTGGTGAGCCGACTGATGACAGTGATGGTACATCCATAGGCGCTAACGCTTTATATAAACTTTGAACAAAATTCTGTAATATTTGTTTATCATCCGCAGACAACGATGCGGTACTAAACCCCATATTTTGCATCGTCTGAAGCACATTCTGCGTTAATGATCCAGTAATATCATTTGATGGTGATGTTAAACTTGGACTGACTGGAGTTTGCGCATTGGGAGTCTGCGCATTGATAATAGGTGCTGTCGTTTGTGTTTCACTCGTAACAGGCGCTTCTGCCACTACAGGAGTTTCAGCAATAGTAGATATATCAGTTGAAGTTGTTGCATCCACCACTTTTTTAGCCTGAGCTGTAGGCGTTACAGAATGAGTAACTGCGTAAATTGACATAACGATTAACCTTCCCTTAAATTATTTTTTCCATGTATCGGCTTTATTTGAGAAAGTTTAAATCGTTTTTAAGGTTAAGCGTGTGGCTTTGTTCGTGAAAACGGATTTTTACAGAATTATTACATTAGTTTGTATAGGTTTTTTATCATTAAATTGAATAATAAGTATTATCTATCGCCAGGGTAAATATATATTAATTAAATCTTTAAAATCAATTAGATAGCCCCCCCCCTGCAACGTTTAAAAAATAAAAATATTTAGCGTTAAACATCTATCTTATTGATTATGAATAGTTTATACGTACACACCTTATCTATTTCTTTCTTAGATTATTCTTTCTCGATATAGTAAAATCACTGATTACTTTTTTGATAGCTATCCATAATAAATGTTTTTTTGTGACATTTTTGTACCCAAACCAAGATTTGAGATCTGCCTAATGAATCTAAACTTACTTTTTTTTGTCGTGTGTCTATTTTTTCCTTGTCTAAGTTTTGCAGAAGAAACGAAAGCAGTCACTACTCAAATTAATTTAACGCATCATATTGTTGGGTATTTATCCGTTGCTTTAACCATTTTTGCTTATATTGCAGCAATGTCCGAAGATATCACCGAACTAAGAAAATCAAAGCCGATGGTACTTAGTGCCGCCTTAGTATGGTTTGCGATTTGTATTTATTATGCGTTGCATGGTGAAGCAAAAACCGCATCACTCGCTTTTGAAAGTAATTTACTTGCGTATGTTGAATTATTATTATTTATATTAGTTTCAATGACTTATTTAAATACCATGACGGAACGTGGCGTTTTTAATGCACTGAGAGTGTTACTTTTAAATAAACAGTTTAGCTATCGACAATTATTTTGGATTACCGGTGGATTAGCCTTTTTACTTTCTATGGTAATCAATGGATTAACCGTTGGACTTCTTATGGGAGCCGTTGTCGTAGCAGTTGGTGAAGACAAACCAAAATTCATTGCACTAGCTTGCCTTAATGTTGTGATTGCAGCTAATGCTGGTGGCACAGTTAGTCCACTCGGCGGCATTTCAACCCTTTTTGTTTGGCAACATAAAATTCTGCACTTCACTGAGTTTTTTGCATTAATGCTTCCCTGCTTGGTTAATTTCCTCGTACCTGCAAGTATCATGTTCTTTTCAGTACCTAAGGAAAAACCAGCTGTGACACATCAAGACATTTGGCTAAGACGAGGAAGTAAGCGCATTGTCTTTTTATTTGTGCTCACACTCGCCATTACTGTTTCGTCAAATGTATTACTCGAACTCCCGCCTGCAGCAGGAATGATGGCAGGATTGGGTTTACTGCAGATGTTTAGTTACTATTTAATGAAATCTGAGAATGCCACTTTCACCGGTGTCGAAAAAAGAACAAGAAGGCTCGATATTTTTGAAAGTGTCCGAGATATTGATTGGGATACACTGTTATTCTTTTATGGCGCCATGATGATTATTGGTGCAGTAGGTTTCTTAGGTTACTTAGATTTAGTTGCGCATTTTCTCTTTGGTGAAATTAATGTAACGCTTGCAAACATCATGATTGGCTTATCTTCTGCATTTGTGGATAATGGCACTTTAATGTTTGCGGTTTTAACTATGCACCCTGATATTCCCAATGGACAATGGTTACTTTTAACACTGACGTTAGGTGTCGGGGGAAGTTTACTTGCCATTGGATCAGCACCTGGTGTGGGGTTACTTGGTCAAATTAAAGAATACACGTTTGGTTTTCATCTACGTTGGATGCCCGCCGTTCTTTTAGGATATTTTTTAAGTATTGCTACACATTTTTGGGTGAATTCTGCGGGATTTTAGTATTTAAATTGATTTAATTTAATTTAATTTAAAAAATCTTAGAGAAACCTGTTTGGTAAAAATATAACTATCTGTTAAATATAATGAAAATAAAGAATATCCTGCATGAACTTCCATCAACAAAAATGATAATTATCATCTTTTAAATTAATTAAAGAGAATTTATGGATAATTTAGATAATTTACGCGACAAAATCCATGGACGTGATTATCGCGCAAAGATTTCTACAAATTTACCAACTCGAAAATGGCTCCATAGCTGGCTGTTTGATACTGAAATTGAGGGAAATTATCAAAAAGATGTAGAGAATTGGATTGGAGCGCTCATTGTACTCAATTTAATTGCACTTCTTTTTGAGCATGTTCACAAAATATATGATCCAAATCAGCATCTATTTCATCTATTTGATATTTTTTCAGTTATTGTTTTTACATGCGAGTATTTATTACGCTTATATTTATCCCCCGAAGATTCTGAGTTTACGGGAAATGAAAAACATAACGCTTACGTAAATTACATTAAAAGTCCATTTGCTATCGTTGATTTTTTTGCTGTGGCTCCTTTTTATATACAAGCATTCCTCCCCATTGATTTAAGAATTTTACGATTTTTAAGACTACTGCGAATTTTAAAGTTATTTCGCGTATTGATTCCTTCCTACAAAGAATTTGTCGTCCTAAATCAAGGGCGTACTTTTCGTCAAAAAATACACGCAATAATTTTTCCAAGCGAATTTGGCGGAAGTTTACAAGGGATTTTCGACAGTTTTATTGTTGTTTGGGTCATTATTTCTGTACTTTGCGTCATTTTAGAATCCGTTTCACAAATTCGCTACATCCTCAATATTCAATTCATTATCATAGACGCTATTGCAGTCAGTATTTTTACCATCGAATATTGTTTGCGTCTTTATTGTTGCGTTGAAAATCCTCAATTTAGTCATCCGATTACAGGAAGATTAAAACAAGCAAAGACAACCTCATCTATTATAGATTTTTTAGCTATTCTCCCCTTCTTTTTAGAAGTTTTTTTACATCATTTACTTGACCTACGATTTTTGCGTGTTTTTCGCTTAATGCGCCTATTAAAATTAACACGCTACACTGGCGCCACATCGACATTAACTAAAGTTATTGCACGTGAATTACCTGTGATGTGTTCATCAGCTTTTATTATGTTATTGCTGGTGATTTTGACGGCAAGCTTAGGTTATTTATTTGAACACGAAGCGCAACCAGATAAATTTGAAAATATTCCACAATCCATTTACTGGGCTGTCATAACACTTGCCTCTGTTGGATACGGGGATATATCCCCGGTTACGTCATTAGGACGTTTCATGACTATCTTAATGTCGCTATTGGGAATTGGAATTTTTGCTATTCCTGCGGCGTTATTATCATCAGCATTTACCGATCAATTGCGTATTGAACGTGAAACACTTAAAAATTCGCTCTATGAAATATTAAGCGATGGTATTATTGACGAACAAGAAACAGCCTTTATTGCTAAAGAAGCACAGCGTTTACATCTCAATGAAGATGAAGTGGCACGCTTAATTGATCGGGCAATTAAAGATCGTGAGTTACAGGATGATGTATCAAA
>CAJBJW010000044.1 GCA_903953455.1 uncultured Pseudomonadota bacterium
ATTTGCCCATCGGTATGAGTTAGGAATAATAACGTTAAGATAAGCGATATTAGCCAGTGATAAATTTTTAATTGTTTGTTACTCAATATCATCGAAAATACCTTAACGAAATGAAAATAATAAATGTGAGATGCATTCTAAATTGTAAATGATAAAAATATGGCATGTTTTTTGTATGATTCAAGGAAAAACATGGCGTATTATACTTAAAACGGGGGAATGCTTGAATAACGTCTAATCCTTGACGCTATGGCATCTATTGACTGTATAATTTTCTTTAAAAAACCCTTTTGGTGCCGATTAACTGGTAAATATAGATAAAATCTAAAGTGATAGATTGAATTTATCGTGAAAACCTTTAGCAACACCTTATGATGGCGGCTATTTTTTGACGTTTATAGTCCGTAGTATTTTAATCACACAGCACACGAGAAAACAATGTTAGTTATTATTGGATATATATTAGTTTGTGCCTCCTTGATGGGCGGCTATATTGGGGGCGGTGGACATCCTGGCATTTTATGGCAGCCGTTTGAAATGATCATTATCGTTGGTGCGACGGTTGGTGCTCTAGTTGTAGCAAATCCGCTTTCAGTCGTTAAGTCAGCGGTTGCAAAAGCAACAGCAACACTTAAGCCTGAGCCTTACGACAGAGAATTCTATGTCGAATTAATGATGTGTTTCTATATGTTGACCAATAAAACACGTAAAGAGGGTTTGTTGTCGCTAGAGGATTTAATTGAAAATCCAGAAAGTAACCCGTCTATTTTTACAGAACGAATTACCAATGATCATCATTTATTGGAATTTATTTGTGATAATTTACGTCTTATGATTACCGGTGTTGAGGTACATCAATTAGAAGAATTGATGGATCAAGTGTTAGAAACGCATCATGCTGATGAACACACACCTGTAAGTACCATTCAAGTTATGGCTGACGGCTTACCTGCATTTGGTATCGTAGCGGCGGTTATGGGGGTTGTACATACTATGGAGCTTGTTGGTGCGCCACCAGCAGTTATGGGAAAGGCGATTGCGGCGGCGCTTGTAGGAACGTTCGTTGGTATTTTACTTTCATATGGATTCGTTGGACCTGTTGGTGCTTTGATGGCACAACGTTCAGAGATGACGGCTAACCTTTACAAATGCGCTCAAAAAGGTTTAATTTGCTGTGCGAAAGGGGTTTCACCTGCTATGACAGCGGAATATATGCGAGCGATGGTATCTTCTGAAAAAAGACCTTCTTTCAAAGAATTAGATAATTTATTACGTAGCAACAAAGGGTAATCGCAGTCATGGCTGAGCAACTACAACCCATTATCATTAAAAAAATCAAAAAAGCCGCGCATGGTCATCACGGCGGCGCTTGGAAATTGGCTTATGCTGACTTCGTAACCGCAATGATGGCGTTCTTTTTGTTGATGTGGTTGCTTGGTTCCACTGATCCATTAACGCGAAAAGGGATCGCGGAATTTTTTCACGATCCCTATAAAGTGTCTATCAACGGTGGTGCTGAAGCGGCTGAACGCACCGCGTTAATGGAAGGTGGTGGTACGGATATGGTGACAACCGATCCTGGGCAGGTTCAAACAGGTGAAACCACAGATTCAGAGCCTAATAAGCCAGAGGAAGAAGTCGAAGAAGAGGCCGATAAAATTGAAAAAGTGAAAGAAACTGAAATTGAACGAGGAAAACTCGAAAACTTGAAAGATAAAATCGAAGAAAAACTCAGTGAAACTCCTGATCTTAACGAATACAAAGATCAAATTAAGCTGGAAATGACGTCTGAAGGTTTGCGTATTTTGATTGTGGATGATAAAAATCGTCCTATGTACAAACTCGCTAGCGCTCAAACTGAGCCGCATATTCGCGTTATTCTGCACGCACTGGCACCAGTAATCAATGAGATGCCAAATAAAGTGAGCTTGAACGGACATACGGATGCGTTGCCTTTTCCAGCAAACCAAAAAGGCTACACAAACTGGGAATTGTCGAGCGATCGAGCCAACGCAGCTCGTTATGAGTTGATCGGTGGAGGGTTAGCGGAAAATAAAATTCTGCGCGTAGTTGGTTTGTCTTCAAGTATTCCATATAGCGCAACAACGGATCCAATGAATCCAATCAACCGTCGTATTTCGGTTATTGTGATGAATAAGCAAACCGAGCGTCAAGTATTGCAAGGTAGTAGTGTGCAATAAACGGTTTTCTGTTTAGTTTTAAAATTACGCCCAATCCTATGAAAATAGGGTTGGGCATTTTTATATTAAATACCTTTGTATTAAATACCGTAGTGCTTTTGATAAGCTTGAATAGCAGCAAGCTGAGATGTGTCGCCTATTTGCTGAAGATGCTCGATAATATGTGCTAGCGTGATAATGGCAATGACGGGCAGGTCAAATTGTTCGCTAACTTCTTGAATAGCAGAGCAGTCATTTTGACCTTTCTCTTGTCGATCTAAGGCAATTAAAACAGCGGTGGGCGTTGCGTGGGCGGTGCGGATAATATCAACAGATTCTCGCACGGAGGTACCTGCGGTAATGACGTCATCAATAATTAACACACGACCATTGAGCGGTGCGCCAACGAGTAGTCCACCTTCGCCATGATCTTTTGCTTCTTTGCGATTAAAGGTGAAAGGCATATCGATACCTGTCAACGCTGCATAAGCACTCGCGGTGGCGACAGCAAGAGGGATTCCCTTATATGCGGGGCCATAGAAAATATCGATTGTAATGCCTGAATCAATGAGTGTTTTTGCGTAAAATTCGCCCAATTTTTGCAGTTGCGCACCGGTGTTAAATAGGCCAGTATTAAAAAAATAGGGGCTGATGCGACCAGATTTTAGTTCAAATTCGCCAAATTTTAATACACCGCATTTTAGGGAGTATTCAATAAAATCGTGTTGATAGGTTAACATGATGGGTTATTCTCAAAATAATACTGCTTGTCGAAATAATGTTTAGTTTAATATGCTAAGTAATGCTAGCTTTTTTATGTAAGTGAACTTTCAAAAATGAAGGTTTTGACATTATAAGCGATACAGTAGAATTACAAATGTTGTTTTTAGGTAAAATAGACACGGGTAGTCGAAGAGCAAGTGTATATGTTCGTCTTGATCTATTTTTTTTACGCTTTTTTGTTGCTATAGTTCGCGTAAGGTGAATGTGCCTTGCAATAAATGGGATTTTTTCTGATATTTAACCTCAATTACCTTATGACGTTTTCATTATGACTATACTTAAGATACTTAATAGCTTTATTTTGGGCGTGCTCTTGCTTGGTGGTGTGGCAGGTTGTGCGGAAAATGCCAAACGCGAAAGTACTGGTGAATACCTTGATGACGTGGTGTTAACCACAAAAGTCAAAGCTACTTTTCTCGGTGATTCACGTTTAAAAGTGCGTGATATTAATGTTGAAACCTATAAAGGTACGGTGCAGTTGAGTGGCTTTGTTGACACACAACAAGAATCCGACCGCGCAGTGCAACTCTCTCGAACCATTAAAGGTGTTAAAGCCGTTAATAATAGTTTAATTATCAAGTAAATCATGCCAGATTCTTTAAAACTCCCCCTTGAAACCTTAAAAGCAACTGTTGATTTAAGTAAGATAGATTCGACCTCGCTCTTAAGGACTCAAGCGGGGATTTTGGGGCAAGAACGTGCGCAATCTGCGCTAGAGTTCGGTCTTGCAATGCCAAATTCAGGTTATAACATTTTTGTCATGGGTGAAACTGGTTCAGGTCGGTTGTCTATGATTATGCAATACTTAGCGACTATTGCGCCAAGTCAAAGCGCCCCTGCGTCTTATGCCTATGTGGATAATTTCGACAACCCTCGTGAACCCATTGCCATTGAGTTGCCAGCTGAATGCGGTCAAGATTTTTGCAAAGCCATTGAGAACTTAATTACCAATGTGCTCGCAACATTTCCCTCTGCATTTGAAAATCCCAGTTATCAACAAAAAAAGACAGTAGTTGAACGTCAGTTTGTTCATACTTATCGAGACGCTACAGAGCGAATCGATGCGCAAGCGCGTGAATTGAACATTGGTTTGTTTTCTGAAAATGAGACATTTAATTTTGTGCCGCTTTATGAAAATAAACCCATGCGTGAAGAGCAATTATCGGCGTTATCTGCTGAAGCTCGAGAAGAGTTTAAGCAACACATCGAAGAGCTTGAAGATTGTTTGAGTGAAGCGTTACTCGAATTGCCTCAATGGCGAAGAGAGTTAGCCGCATCGATGCAGCAATTAAATAATGACACGATTGACGCAGCAATTGATCCCTTGTTTGCGGAATTAAATGTGAAATATGTCGAGGTAGATGATGTTGTCACCTATTTAGAGGAAATTAAAAAAAATCTGCGACATACCATTAATGATTATTTAATGCCTGTATCGTCAAATGAGCCTATTGAGCGTGATCATACGTTAAAAAAGCTGATTTTAGAGCAATATGCGCCCAATATCTTAATTGATAATAAACAAGATGGTGGTGCTCCTGTCATATATGAAACGCATCCAACCTATCAAAATCTATTTGGGCGAGTGGAATATACCAACGATCAAGGAACACTCGTTCCGCATTATCGTCGTATTTGTGCGGGGGCATTGCACAAAGCCAATGGCGGTTATTTAATTTTAGATGCAGATAAGGTGATTAATTATCCCTTTGTTTGGGAAGGATTAAAACGAGCCCTAAAATCAGGCTATATTGAAATTGAATCGCCTTATACCGAGCAAAGTGTGAATACAATTACGTTGAAACCAGAAGTCATTCTTCTCAACGTAAAAATTATTTTAGTGGGAAGCAGCGATATTTATTATGTCCTTGATTCAATGGATGATGAATTTAATGAAATGTTTCGTGTTTTAGCGGATTTTGATTATCGTATTCCGCGTACTCAAGAAACGATGTTGCATTTTGCACAATTAATGGTCAAACAAGCCAGTGATGCAAAAACCTATCCGCTGACGCGTCAAGCTATTGAAAGTTTAATTGAATACAGTTGTCGATTGGCTGAAAGTCAGCAGTATTTTTCTGCGTGTATCAATGATGCACTGGAAATTATTGGTGAAGCTCAACTTTTTTGTCAAAAAGCACATGACGACAATATTGACAAAAAACACATTGAAGCCGCATTAAGTGCAAGAGAGTATCGCAATGGACGTATGTCGCAAACCATTTTAGAAGAAATGCTCGATGGCACGATTTTAATTGATACAGATGGTGGCGCGATTGGAAAAATTAATGGATTAACGGTCATTGATATTGGCGGCAGCAGTTTTGGAACGCCTGCACGCATTACAACCACGGTTTATCCAGGGTCGCGTGGCATTGTCGATATTGAGCGTGAAGCCGAACTCGGTCAGGCACTCCATTCTAAAGGCGTCATGATTTTAACGGGTTATTTGGGGCATTGTTATGCGCAGCAGTTTCCTCTTGCGATTTCGGCAAGCATTGCCATTGAACAATCGTATGGCTACATTGACGGTGATAGCGCCGCATTAGCGGAGCTTTGCAGTTTAATTTCAGCGTTAACGCGCGTACCCATTAAACAAAGTTTTGCGGTAACGGGTTCGATAAACCAATATGGTGAAGTCCAAGCCATTGGTGGCGTAAATGAGAAAATCGAAGGTTTCTTTCGTTTATGTCAGTCGCGAGGACTCAATGGTTCACATGCTGTGATCATTCCTGTCGCGAATAAACGTAACTTAATGTTAAAACAAGATGTTTTAAATGCCGTGGAGGCGGGATTGTTTGCCATTTACGCAGTAAATAACGTTGACGAAGCGCTTGAGTTATTAACTGGTGAAGTAGCAGGTAATATGGATGATGCTGGCAATTATGCAGAGAATAGTTTGAATTACAGAGCTATTTGTCGTTTGAAAGAAATTTCTGAATTAAGTGAAGATGATGAAAAAGAAGGCGAGGGCGCGTGAGTTCATTTCGGGAATCTCTCCATAATTATTGGGTGTTAGCGCGATTTGATCGCCCTATTGGTACATTGATTCTACTTTGGCCGGCACTTTGGGCTTTGTGGCTCGCAAGTGATGGCAAGCCCGATATTTTAGTGTTGACGGTCATTACGCTTGGCGTGATTGTGATGCGTGCGGCGGGTTGTGTAATTAATGATTATGCCGATCGTGACTTTGATCCACACGTTGAACGTACAAAAGCACGCCCCATTGCTGCAGGTAAAATTAAACCAAAATCTGCGTTAATCTTTTTTGTTGTGTTATGTGCAATCGCGTTTGGTTTAGTTTTACTGCTTAATACACTGACGATTGAGTTATCGTTTATCGGTGCATTTTTAGCAGCAAGTTATCCATTTATGAAGCGATATACACATTTACCTCAGGCGTATTTAGGAATAGCATTTGGTTGGGCTGTTCCTATGGCTTTTGCTGCGCAGATGAATACAATTCCGCTTGTTGCATGGGTGTTATATTTGGCAGTAACTTTGTGGGCGCTAGTTTATGACACGATGTATGCGATGGTTGATAAGGATGATGATTTAAAAATCGGCGTGAAATCCACCGCTATTTTATTTGGTAATTATGATCGACATATTATGGCGATTTTGCAGTGTGTGATTTTATTGCTTTTGTTTATTGTTGGTGAATTGCAAAATTTAGGCCCTTTTTATTATTTAAGTTTACTTATTGCCGCAGGTTTTTCTGTTTATCAACAAAAACTCATTTTCCACCGCGAAAAAACAGCCTGTTTTCGTGCATTTTTAAATAATAATTGGTTTGGTTTGGTGGTTTTTCTGGGATTACTATTTAATTATCAATTAGTAACGTAGATTTATGTTCATGTGAATGCGGTTGTTTCCCGCTTGCGTTGAGCCACCGTTAATACCTTTTGCATCATTTAACGCGGTGGCAAATGCAATATTAGTGGATATGTTTTCTTGCCATTGCCATTTTGCACCAACGCCCGCTCCACTTAATGTCCAACTTTGAGTTTCGCCCTCGAGTGATTTTTCTCGTGTGCCATGTCCACAATCGTAAAAAACAAATGCATTCATATTTTCCCAAGCAGGTGAGGTCAGTTCAACTTTCACAATTTGTCCACTGTCTGCGCCTGTTTCGCGTTGTTCATAGCCGCGTACATCAAAGCTACCACCAATGCCCAGCTGTTCACCTGCAATTAAGGGAGAATCACTGTGTTGACCACTCAAGCCAGTGCTGAGCGACCATTCACCAAATTTAGTGAAAAAGTTGGTTCCATAACGAACAATATTAAACGTTGATGTGGCATATTTACGTGATTTATCGTAAAACGTATCGGCATTATCTGACCACAAACCCACGTTAGTTGCCCATTGAACAAAGTAACTGCTGCTAATTTGCTCAAAGGGATATTCCGCTTTGTAGGTAATGCTAAAAGGCGTACTGCGAACGTTAGTTTCATTATCACAGACTGGCTTAGGCACTCCTGCAAGAGTTGGTAATTCTGTAACGGCTTCACATTGTTTGCTTGCTATCTTGATATTTTGTGTACTGCTTAAAAAATGACGACTATCTAAACCGACATCGACACTGTGTTCATATTGCCCCCATTTTGGCAAAAATTGTTGGTAATGAATGCCCATCATTTTACCCGCACCGGTAATAGTTAAATCTGACGCAACAACACCGTTATTAGCACTCGATGAGGCGTAATACATATTGAGCCAGCCACCTAGTGAGTAAACCGGTAATGCGTAAGTAGCACCGTATTGTTTAATGGTGTCAGCATGATCGGGTGGTAATGTATATGACGCATTGATAACATGATCAAGTCCCCATAAATTACTATATTGCGCACCGCCAGTTAGACGATATTCACCCGCGCTGTCAGAGTCTGTATTGTTGAAATTTAATGAAAATTCATAAGGGCGTTCGGGTTCAATGACTTTAATATTGGCATTAACACTGTCTTGTTCATCACTTTCTTTAAATGTTAATTTTATTTTTTTTGATGGGTGTTTATTGGCGACTTTGACGGATTGCGCTAATGCTTTTGTATTGGGGGATTCATTTTTTTTCAACTCAGGCAAACTAGCCATTACGCCTTCTTTTGAAAAATAATAATTACCGTGAATGTTGATATTTTCAACACCAAAAGACACCATTTTGAGTTTTACTTCACCCGTATTGAGTGATTGGGGAGGTAAAATAACGCGATAAAAGGCGTAACCAGAATGGCGGATTTTCGTTTCTAACACTTTGCCAACCTGCTGCAGACTTTGTAAGTCATACGATTTGTGTTCTAACGGCTTAAAATAATCCTCTAAGGCTTCTTCTGATAAGGTAGAGTCGCCTTCCACCACAAATTTATTAACCGTAAATGTGAATTTAGGTGGGGCTGATTCATTTTCTTGAGCTAGGCTCATTATCGGAAAAAGGCTCAATGTCAATGCAAGATAAGTCAATTTAGACATAGACTTATTTTGTTGTACTGAAAATAGGGAGGTATTGGTGTTATTGAACGGCACAATTTGCTCCACTATTTTGTGCTGCTTTAATGTCAGAGGCCACATTTTCATTATCTTGTGCAATAACATGTGGCGTTTCATCTAGTTTTGCGACAGAGTCACTCGATTCACCCGAAAAACTACTTTCCCCCGAAGACAATTTAGTGCCTTTTAACGATTTTTCTTTATCTAATGAGCTGGTTTTTTCGTTCATTTCGAGTTTTGCACTGCCTTTATTGACAGTCGCATAAGTACCTGATTTTGTGCTTTCTGCGGATTTGTCAAATAACTTTTCTGGATTGGGCGCGGTACTTGGACGAGGAGCGCTGTTCATTTTTTCAATGAGCTGCGCGGGAATTTGTGCTAATTGAATAGGTTGGGCATTGAGATTATTGATAAAACTAATTTGACCTTGATTGACAAGATGTTCACCGGACGCATTCGTCTGTGCAATGGTGCCTTGTTGGACATAACTGATCATGCCGCTTGTATCGTCATCGATAAAACCGTTATTTTCTATATTACTTTCTTCGATGCAACCACCAGTACATTGCAGATCATATTCTGTGCCGCGAATACCAATGGTTGCCACTGGTGTGTTGACGGCATACGCATCATGATCTTTTTTGCCGATACTACCGGTGAGTGCCCGCATACCACCAGCGGCTAATGTGAATAGAATTTTATCTTTTTTACCGGTTTGCTGATAATCGTATTGCACAATATCAAACTCGCTATTCGCTTGAAGAGTGACTTTTTCCCCATCACGAAATACCATCACAACATAACTGTCAGCTTGGCTAGTTAAATAATCTTGAGCATTTAAATTGGCACCAAGCGATAATTTACGCTCACCTTCGTTTTTATTGGCACGGTTTTGAGCATAGACCTCGCCTTTAATATCCACCACTTTTGCGACGCTTATATCAGGCGTTTTTTTTGCGTTGTCACATTTTTCTTTACACACATAAACGGTGTAATCAGAATCTTTGTCGCCTTTTAACGTGGCTGTTGGGGTTTTAATTTGGAAATTATCTTGGCCAGTTGTTGCAATATCACCGGTACTTGCACGAACAGCTCCTTCATAAACCGTAAACTTGGCGTTTTTAGTTGACGTATCAAAAGTGTCTATTTTAAAGTTACTATTTGGGCGTACATTAATTTTAGATCCATCTGTAAAATCGACAATCACAAAACTTGCATCAGAGGTTTGAATATTATCGCCTTGGTAGACAGGAGCATCTTTTGCGAGTATACGTGGAGCTTCATTGGTCTGCTGTGCTGCGCTATTGCCTTTAGCAAATCCAATTTTCCCAACAACCGTATTTTGCGCGTAACTGGGTAGTACAACTACGCTACATAACAAACCTATATAGAAAGTGGCATATTTCATTGGCACTGACCTAAAGGTGTTTTTGTTATGGCATCCGTCACATCATTAGACGCAAGTACTTCCTCTTCGTCTTTCGTGTCAGTTGTTGAATCAGTTGTAGTCATTTGACCCGATAAAGTGATCACGGTGGTAGTTTGTTGGCTTTGAGTATTTTTGATGACGGTGGGGATTTCTGTTCCCGTGATGGGCGTAGTTTTATCGTTACTAAGTGTCACTGTTCCATTCAGAAATACCATTTGATATCCTAATGTATTGTCTGCATTAGGAGTAAGGTCATACGTATAAACGTTTGGTTTAATATTACCTTGAGAGCTTCCACTAAACGTAATGTTAGTTAAGATGTCTGCGTTATCACCATTGACAAAACCTGTTGAATAAAGTGTTCCATCCAGATAGGGAAGGATTTTAATATCTCTAACTGATTCGGCTACAACCGTTAACGTGGGTTGCTCTCGATAGATGGCGTAAATTCCCTCTGTTAGTGGGGCTGAGTAGTTGACGGTGGTTTCATCGCTGCCATAACGTGAATGATTGAGACCCACTAAATCGAATACCCCCGTGCTATTTTCAATAGATCCCGTCAGTAATTGTCCTACACCACCATTCCCAATGATGACTTTTGCGTTTTGTGAAATGATAATATTGCTATCTAATGTTTCTTTTTCGGATTGCCCTGCGTTTAATTTAAGCGCATTTTGACTCGCATTATTGGTCGTCACGTTATTGGCAATGGTTAAATCACCCTTATGTGTGGCAATTGCAATAGTCCCTGTTGCGCTAATGCCTGTTTGCGTATCACCTAACGTTAATGCACCACTATTTAAGAAATTCAAATTTCCTATCGCATTGGCAACTAACGTTCCAATCGTGTTTTCGGCATTCGTTAATTGATAATTTGCATTACCCAATAACATTAACTTTTCAGCCATAATAGGTGAACGTTGCGATACAGTGCCCGATGCATTAATGGATAAGGTATCTTTTGTTTGTAATATTGGATTTCTGCCTGACGGGATGGTATTTAGCATGGCAAAGCTATTGCTATTGTTGGCTGCGTTACTTGAAATTAACGTGACATCGCCTGTTGACGCATCACCAATGCGGCTATTGCTTTCAAGAAGTAATCCAGTGTCACCGTTAGCGCCTGTGCCATTTAATGTGATACTGCCGCCTGTTGTTTTGATTGTGGTGGTATCTGAGCTAATGCCAAAGTTATCACTTCCATTACTCGCCGAACTCGTCCCCGTTAGATTGATGGTGCCGCTGGTAGTTGAAATATCCGTTGTTTTTTCATTGCCAGTGAGGAAAATGCCATTATTATTATAATTGGATTTTCCTTCGCCACCTTTGCCATTGATAGTGACATTGCCTGCATTGCTGGTAAGTGTGGATTGATTGATAAATACACCATGCACATCAGATAATGGCACGGTTTTAGAAGAATAGCCTTCACCGTATATGTTGATTTCACCACCATTTGAGTTAAGTGTTGCATAACTTATGCTGACGCCATCAGATTGCGCTAGTGATGCGGTGTAACCTTTCGCGGTATTGTCGCAATCAGTGGTGCTACACTTTCCACCTCCTAAAACGATATTACCTCCGTTACTATTGAGAGTCGTTCCAGAATTGACTTGAATATTTCCACCATTTTTTGCATCCGCATCTGCATTAAGGACGATATTGAATTTTCCTTGAGTGGATTCAATGCCCGTATTTGCGCCAATCAATACGGCATTATCCGCTTTAATGTGCAGATTTGATGCCTTGTCACTATTATTGTTTGCCGAAATTTTGCTGTTTGCCTCTAATGTCACATCTTCTTTTGCAAACAATTGGATATTGCCTTGTTTATCAACGCTGACGCTATCAGCGTTGATTGCTCCGCTATGTGTGATTGAATTTGCAAAAATATCAACTGCGCCACCTTGCGTGAGCAATTCACCGATATTTAATACATTATTCTCTGGCGCTTGAATTTGAAATTGGATATCAGGATTGTCCAAGCTCGTGAGTGTGAATTCCTGTCCGGCTGCTAACGTGATTTTACCGCCTTCGGTTTTAATTGAGCCAGTATTTTCAATCGTTGGGGCAATCAAGAGAATATTTCCATCAGCTCCCGCGTGAATAATGCCTTCGCTGCGAATATTGCCCGTATCTGAGCCAGCAATGAAATGGAAGGTATTATTTTTAAAATCATTATTGCTAAGATCTAATGTAGACACCATTAATCCTTGTGTATCAACGGATGAACCCGAACCAAACACAACACCGTTAGGATTAATTAAAAATACTTTTCCGTTTGAAATGAGCTGACCTAAAATTTCGGTTGGGTTGCCACCCACGATTCTATTTAGAACGCTACTTTTCGAATTTTGTTGAATAAATTGTGTAATCTCATTTTTTTTGATATTGAAATCTTGCCAATGAATAATGGCTCCAGGGCTGTTTGTGATTTTGGTCACGCCTGCAACAGAGTTATCAATATTGACTTGACCGCTAATTACTTGCGAACCGCTTGGGTTAGCAAGAAGGGTAGGTGGAAAGCAAAGTGCTAAAATAATCAAATTTTTCACGCAATTGCATGGCGACAATATCCATTTTTCATTAAGAATAAGATGTGATTGAGTTTTCATATTAGCCTTCAAAAGTACACAACAATATTTGGGGATTATTATCGATTTTTTGATTAGCTCAAGTCGCACAAAAAAACGCAGTTAATTTAAGTGGTATCAATATGGCGCAATAATATTTATTAGGGGTGGATGAGTTAAGTAATTTATTAGTTTATCCTTGCCTGATTACCTAGCATTCTTTGTCACTTCTGCTAACGAAAAATAGGCTTTTATATTTCTCGACATAATCTGGGCTCAAAATCGTTAGCCTTCTTGTTTTTTTATCCTAATTTGTATGCGCTTGCGGTGCTCATTTTTGATTTGCGCTGTCACTTACGCAGTATAAAGTATATAATTTAACGATTTTACTCAATTTTCACTCAATTCACATTTGGAAAAAGTATGCTGGGCAAACTGGTCAAATTAGTTATAGGTAGCCGCAACGACAGGCTCATCAAGAAAAAAAGAGCATTAGTTAAAAAAGTCAACGCACTGTCCTCGGAATACGAAAAACTCTCTGATGATGCGCTGCAGGCGAAAACACAAGAATTCCGCGATCGCATCGAAAAAGGCGAAACACTCAATCATCTTCTGCCTGAAGCCTTCGCAATGGTTCGCGAAGCCTCTACTCGCGTTTTTGGTATGCGTCACTTCGATGTTCAACTTATCGGCGGTATGATTTTGCACAGCGGCAAGATTGCTGAGATGAAAACCGGTGAAGGTAAAACGTTAATGGCAACGTTGGCTGTTTATTTAAATGCCCTGCCTAAACGTGGTGTCCATGTTGTCACGGTTAATGATTATCTTGCCAAACGCGATGCAGAAACAATGAGTAAGCTCTATAGTTTCATGGGGTTGACTACAGGGGTTATTTTAGGGCAAATGGAAGCCACGGAACGTCGATTAGCTTATGCTTGTGACATTACCTATGGGACAAATAATGAATTTGGTTTCGATTATTTGCGCGACAATATGGCCTTTACACTGGAGCAAAAAGTTCAACGTGATTTGCATTTTGCAGTCGTTGACGAAGTTGACTCAATTTTAATCGATGAAGCTCGTACACCGCTTATTATTTCAGGTCCAACTGATGACACCAGTGATATTTATCTAAAAATCAATGCAATCATTCCGCTTCTCACAAAACAACTAAAAGAAGGTGAAGCAGGTGATTACTCAGTTGATGAAAAATCTAAACAAATTCATTTAACAGAGACTGGACACGAACATGTGGAAGAACTCATGGTTGAACATGGACTTTTCACTGACGGCGCCAGCTTATATGATTCAGCAAATTTACGCTTAATGCATTACATTAATGCAGCACTGCGTGCTCACGCGCTCTTTAGACGCGATGTTGAGTATATCGTCAAAGAAGATCAAGTGATTATCGTCGACGAATTTACCGGACGCACCATGCCAGGCAGAAGATGGTCTGAAGGTTTGCATCAAGCGATTGAAGCAAAAGAAGGTGTATCCATTCAAAACGAAAATCAAACGCTAGCATCAATTACCTTCCAAAATTATTTTCGTTTATATGAAAAACTCTCTGGTATGACTGGAACGGCCGATACAGAGGCCTTTGAGTTAAATAAAATCTATGGTTTGGAAGTAGTTGTTATTCCAACGCATCGCTCAATGATTCGTCGTGATTTAGGTGATGTTGTTTTTTTAACGTCAGCAGAAAAATATCAAGCGGTTGCCAAAGACATTAAAGATTGTGTTAATCGCAGTCAGCCCGTTTTGGTGGGTACAACTTCGATTGAAAACTCTGAATTACTGTCAAGTATTTTGACCCAAGAAGGGATTAAACACGAAGTTTTAAACGCAAAGCAACATGAGCGTGAAGCGCATATTATCGAGCAAGCCGGACAACCTAATGCGGTTACCATTGCAACAAATATGGCTGGACGTGGAACAGATATTGTTCTTGGTGGTAATTTAGAGGCTGAACTTTCCGCACTTGATGAACAGGCAACTCAAGCACAAAAAGATAAAATTCGTGGTGCATGGCTTGATCGTCACAATGCCGTCGTTGCCAGTGGTGGATTGCATGTGATAGGTTCTGAACGCCATGAATCTCGACGCATTGACAACCAGTTACGCGGACGCTCAGGCAGACAAGGCGATCCTGGTTCAAGTCGATTCTTTTTATCACTTGAAGATGATTTGATGCGCATTTTTGCTTCTGAGCGTGTTTCTGGCCTAATGCAAAAACTAGGTATGGGAAATGGTGAGGCCATCGAGCATCCGTGGGTTACACGATCTATTGAAAATGCACAACGTAAAGTTGAAGCGCATAACTTTAATATTCGTAAAGAAATTTTAGCTTATGATGACGTGGCAAATGATCAACGTAAAGTGATTTACGCTCAACGTAGCGAAATCATGGCAGCAACTGATATTTCAGATATTGTTACAGCGATTCGTGAAGATGTTGTCAATAATATGATTTCACTCTATATTCCACAAAAAACCATGATGGAACAGTGGAACATTGAAGGACTAGAAGAGCATCTCAGTATGGAGTTTGGTGTAGAAATTCCTGTTTCACAAATGCTGAAAGTTGAAAAAAATCTTAACGAAGATACTTTGCGCGACCGTATTATTACTATTCTTGAAGAAAATCATATTCAAAAAGAAGAAGCAATTGGAGCTGAAACCCTTCGCAATGCAGAAAAAACATTTATGCTGCGCGCGCTTGATCACAACTGGAAAGAACATTTAGCAGCAATGGATTATTTGCGTCAAGGTATTCATTTCAGAGGTTACGCGCAAAAAGATCCAAAACAAGAATATAAACGTGAAGCATTTGAAATGTTTACGAATTTATTGGAAACTATCAAATTTGAAGTTGTTGGACTATTATTTAAAATTCCAAGCGATATAACAGCAATTCAAGACGAGATTGATACGCCAGCACCCGTAAAAACAATTGTAAGCAATAATGATAATTTGGATGATCATTTTGTTGCTTTGGCAAACTCAGAAGAGCCAACCTTAGCAGATCAACCAACAAGTGCAGTCAATACTGTTGGAAGAAATGAACCTTGTCCTTGTGGATCAGGCCTTCGCTACAAACAATGTCACGGAAAATTGGATTAAGTTTCACATTTGACCACGGCGTTACTTTTTGAAATAGGCATAAATGAATTGAATTATTTTTAATATCATGATTTCATTTTTTGAAAAATATCCTGTTAATTTCAATTTTTTGCAATTAAATAAAAAAAGAAACGCCGTGATTGGTATTGATATTACGAGTTCAGCGGTAAAGTTAGTCGAACTTAGTAAAAAAAACACAGGGTACACGCTAGAAAGTTGCTCTGTTGTCCCTTTTCCTCGCAACGAACAAAATCTGCAACAACCCAATACCTACGTGATCGGTCAAACCATACAAAAAGCTTTGTATGAGTCAAAAACTAAAGTTAAACAAGCCGCTATTGCAGTAGGCGGTGCATCCGTTATAACAAAAAATATTTCAATCCCTGCTGGGCTTAATGATGATGAAATCATAGAGCAAATTATCATCGATGCCGCAAAATATATCCCTTATAACATTAATGATGTTTTTTGGGATTTTGAAATTCAAGGAATCAATAAAACAAACACAAGTCTGCTCGATGTGTTGTTAGTGGCTACGCGAAAAGAATCAATTGAACACAAGATAGAGTTACTTAAACACGCTCAATTGAAACCTAAAATTATCGAAGTTGAAACCTTTGCAATTGGAAATGCATTGTCACTTCTTGTTTCTCAATTGCCGTGGGATATTGAAGACAAAACGATAGCCATTGTTGATATAGGGGCTAATCTAACCACATTACATGTGATACAACGTTCTCGCTCAATTTTTACCAGAGAATTAGCGTTTGGTGGACGGCATCTCACAAACTTAATTGCACAGACTTATGAATTATCACAATCTGATGCAGAACAGGCCAAAAAAAAAGGAGAGTTACCTGAAGGATACCACAGTAATATTTTGGAACCGTTTAAACAAAATATCGTGCAGCAAATTCAACG
>CAJBJW010000045.1 GCA_903953455.1 uncultured Pseudomonadota bacterium
ACCATCAAGTTATCGTAAGTGAGTCCATATTGACCTGTTCCAGCGCTTTTTTTGATTATTTCGCTGATTTTATCAACCGCCTCGTTCACATTTGCAGCAGTACGCACATCAAATAAAACCGGTTTAATCACCCCGTTTTCATCTTGCATATCGAGCGTAAACGCATCTGTTTTCCAATTCCAGTTCGCAATACGAATCAACCCACCAAATGCATTGGGATCATCAAGATCTGTAATATTCATACCGCTGTTTACATACGGCAGTTTATCAGGACTGTAAACGACATTTGTATCAGTAGGCAAATCCGCTGACACCAAAAAATTGGCATCCGAACCTAAGGTAATAGTTGGTAAATCCACCACCCCCACCACATTAACCGTCATTTGATCATCAACTTGATTAATATCAAATGGACTCCCCTTAATACTCTCTATTATAGAAATAGCAAAAGTCCGTGTATCAAGCGGTTTGTCATTATCCATTAGCTCACTTACATAAGTAGGATTTTCTGACGTTGAATAATACTTTACCGTCTTGAGTACCGATTCAAACTCAGACTTTGGCACAATACCGTATGTATGCATCACCCCATTTTGAATCGAACCGGTAATATTCCCCTCAACAGCGGTTAAAATTAACGTCCCTGTTTTTGTATCAAAACTACCGTGAACCTTGCTACTGTCTGTGAATGTCAATTGATCTGTTCCATCAGATCTTCCATTTGTTAAGTTCACCTTTACTTCTCTACTGAACGATTGTGCAGACTTTTCAAGACCTGTTCGAGTACTAAACAGCAGAACAGGAGAGCCATTTTCGATAAATGTAGGTACCGTGTTTGTGATAATAAAACTTGTCATATCACTGGTTTGACTGACATTGCCTGCGGTATCGGTAATCGTTGTATTCACTTTAGCTGTGCCATTACCTGCCGCATTAAGTACAAATTGCGGAATGGTGACATCGGCTGTCTTTTTAGCTATATCTTTTGCGGAAAGGGTATATAACGTTGAAATACCATTGACCATGACATTGAGCGTATCACCCTCTGAGGCGTTTGTACCTGTTAATGCGACATACACTGCTGTGCCGTTTACTGCTAATTGAGCATCAACGATTGCGCCTTTACTTAAATTATTGAGGAATACGGTAGGTGCATTGAGGGGTTTTGTATGTAACGTAATTTCGTTAGTTGGACTCATGCTGCTGGAGTTACCTGCCGCGTCTGTTATTAAGGCATTCACATTAACAACCCCCTGCCCTAATTTATCCAAAACAGACTTTGGTACCGAAATCACTGCTTGCTTATTAGCCACATCTCTTGCCGAAATAGTATAGGTAGTGACTTGCGCATCCAAAAAGACATCAATCGTGTCACCTGCCACGGCATTAGTACCACTTAACACCACACCCACTTTAATACCATCAGACGCTTCAACTGCATTAATACCGCCTTTACTGTTTTCAGGCACACTGGGTGCGTAAAGCGGTGTATGGGGCGCGATAGTATCAACCGTAATCGAAATCGGTTTCGATTGTGGACTGGTATTGTTTGCAGTTGTTGTAATTGTTGCACTCACGTCTGCGCTACCTTGGCCAATCGCATCAAACGTGGCTTTGGGAATACTGATATGAGCCGTTTTACTCACAATATCTTTCGCAGATAAAACGTAAGAAGTTGGAATACCTCCGACGAAAACCGTAACTGTATCGCCAGCAATCACATTCGACCCTTTCAGCGAAAAATCAACGCTCACGCCTTCACTGATTTGATCAGCATTGATTTGTAAAGTTGGGGCGCCTGAAATGGTGAGTGATGAGGGGGCGCTTGGAACACGCGTATTGATTAAAATAGTTGCTACAGGACTTTCAGGACTGGTGTTTTTCGCCGCATCGGTAATGCTTGCTGTGACAGGAATCGAGCCCTGTCCCACTAAATCAATCACTGATTTGGGTACCGTGACATTTGCACCATAGAGAATATCAAGCAACTTTAATGTATAAGGCGTTGCCACGCCATCAAGCATGACATTGAGCACATCGCCTTCCACCGCATTTGTGCCTTTCAATGAGACATTGACGATAATACCATCAGCGGCTTTCGCGGCATTGATTCCACCGTTTGCATTTTCATAAATGGTCGGTGCAACGTTTGGGGCTTTTGGTGCTGTCATGTCGACAGTCAACTTTAGTTGCGGACTTGCATCCCCAACTTGTCCAGACGTCGTTTTATATCTATAGGCAATGGTATGCGTGCCTTCGCTTAACTTATTGGCGGCAATTAGCGTGTATCCGGTTATCGCTTTTTTCAACGTTGCGCTCACGACTTTGCCATCAACAACCAATTGGGGTGTTGTGCCTTTAATGACAGTGCTAACGTGTACTTGGATTTTAGAATTAGACGTAACGGATACCCCATTACCTTTTTCTATATCACCAATGACATCGGGTCGCATTGTTGGTGTGATTACTGTTGTTTTTGTGCTCATGCCCTTTCACCCAGAAAATAGACAGTTGCTCAGTGAATCCACAGCAACAATGCCTGCCAATATTGCCAATCCAAATGAAATCGAGCGTGATTTTTTATTGTTTAGTACATGCGCTCGCTGTCATTGGATGACGCTGCGCATTCTATACTCTTATAAATGGGGCACGAGAAGTTTAGTCAAAAAATGTGACGTAGTTCACACTTTTTGGCCTTTTTTGGGGGAAACTTGGATGATCTGCCGGCAGGCATGACGGAAGTGATGATTTACACTACAGAAAAATAAAATAACGTCTAAAATCAATATTTTAAGTGTAATTTATTGGAGATAATTAAGGCCAATACCGCTGCCAAATTTGATGATAGACAGCTTCAAGCTTACGAGCAAACGCCTTGCCATCGAACACGTCTGTTTTTGTACGGGCTCGCCATAAACGTTTGCGAAGTTTTGTTAACGCACGAGGGTCAGTTAATAAATACAACGCCTGTTGCTCGTATTCTTCTAAGTTAGATGTGATCAGCTCGCGTAGTCCTAAAGTATGTAGCAAACTGGCCGCCACGCGACTCGCAAAACTACGCCCTTTGCACGTTAGTACAGGAACACCTGCCCATAATGCGTCACTGGCGGTGGTGTGTGCGTTGCAAGGCCAATTATCCAAAAATAAATCGCCTATTTGCAATCGCGTTAAATGCGCAGCGGGCGATACAGACGGCGCAAAAATTAATCGATTAGGATCCACGCCTGCCTGCTTTGCTACGTCACGTAAATTCGCATTAGCACCCGCTAATCCAGCCGCACCCGTATGTAACCAAAGCACCGTGTCGCTATGCTTTTCTAACAAACGCATCCAAACGGCCACGACTTCAGGGGTGAATTTAAACGTGGCGTTCATCGCAATGAGTATACGCCCAGATTGCGGCAAACCGAGCGATTCCCGACTGGGCATTTCACCTAATTGACGTGTATTATCATTACACTGATAACAGCCTTTTAATTTAATCACGCGTTCACTGTAATAAAGCTTATCAGCAGGGGAAATCAATACCGAATCCGCGAAAATGTAATCCATAAACGGTAATTGCATTGATCCCGGATAGCCTAAATAATTCACCTGAATGGGCGCAGGACGTCTTGCGAAAATACCTGTTCGCGCAAATTGCGTATGGCCTTTGAGATCAACAGCAATATCAATACCGTGTGACACCATTAACTCTGCGGCTTGGGTGTCCGTTAAATGTCCAATTTCGTGAAAGCCACCGTGCAGCGCAGAAAAAGCACTGCATAAGCGTCTACGCATCGTTGATTTATCATCGGGCGCCCACGAATACGCAAATATTTCCACTCGCGCGGGGTCGTGTGATTCAAACACTTGCGCCATGAGGCAAGCAGTTGCGTGATTATGAAAATCCGACGAAACGTAAGCAATACGCAGTCGCCTTGAGTGAGTTCGAGGTAAAAATTTAGATGTGGGATAATTTTGAAGTAAACCTTGTCGCTGAGTAAACGCTTGCACGGCTTTTTGTTGCAATGCAGGTTCATCACTCATCATCAAAACACCAAAAGCACCGGCTTTTTCAAGTACCTGCTCATGGGTTAAACTGGCTATTTCCGCGTATTCTGGAATCACAGGCCAGCAGCATAAACGCGCCCGTAAAAAGAGCAGTTGTTCCCAAATCGGCGTTTGCGCCGCGTCTTGTAAAAGACTTTGCGTGAGTAAGGGCAATGCCTTGGCGTATTCTCGACGCGCCATCCATAAACGTGCCACATGATTTAACAATTGCGGCTGATTGGGCGTTTGATTCAAACACGTTTGCAGAATGTGCATGGCTTCATCGGCTTTGGCCTGTGATTCCAGAAGTAACGCTAAGTTAATCGCTGCTAAATATAAACATGGATTCAATAATAACGAGCTACGGTAGGCAACAATCGCAGCTTGCAAATCGTGCGTTTCTCCTTGCTGCGCGAGCAACGTCCCTAAATTAAACCATGCGGGTGCTGAATGAGATGATTTACCATGTGTGGCAAGCCAAACGCGATAAAGTATCACCGCGCTCGGAAGGTGCTGTACTCCTAATGTCGCCGCTTGGCCAACAAGTTGTGGCAACGATAGCGCGTTGATTTGATCGATGAGGGGTTGTTGGTTTGTTGGTGTCACAAGTAATACCCGTATTTATAAAAAATCACACCTTTACTTGCATCACATATTGAAATACTTTAGCGTCTTCTTGTGCTTGTTTCACATTCGCGCCTGAAGCCTCTGCCAATGCGCCAATGGCTTGCATAATTTTTTCAGGTATTGGTTGATTATGAAAACGCACAGTACCTTTTACCACT